>DASWSO010000707.1:0-3374 GCA_036402635.1 Xanthobacteraceae bacterium | reverse complement strand
GCGCCGGTAGGCGAGCGCGGCCGCGAAGGTGAGGAAGACGAGGTTGCGGCCGGGAACGAAGGTGTTGGGCAGCCCGCTCTCGGACAGGGCGATCTCGGTTTCGCGCGTCAGCGCCGTGTCGGAGACCGCGCCGAGTGCGTGCAGCGGCAGCACGTGGTCCTCGCCGAGCCGCTGCGACCAGCCGGCATCGAGCGCTGCGATCCGCGCTCGCACCAGCGGGCGCACCACCATCTCGATTGCGTGCCGCTGGCCGTAATCGAAACCGACCGTCTCGACGCGGCCGAACTGCCGCAACGCCCAGGCCAGGCAGACGGTGGAATCCTGTCCGCCGGAAAACAGCACCAGCGCACCGCCGTCCGGGGGCGGCGCCGTGTCGGCGTGGTCGCTCAATCCCACTGCGGCGACGCGCTCCAGTTGACGACTCGGCCGCGCGGGTTGGCCAGCCGGTCGACCTCCCGCATCTCTTCGGGCGAGAGCGCGAAGTCGAAGATCGCAAAGTTCTCGGCCAGCCGCGCCTTCTTCGAGGTGCGCGGGATCGCGATGATGCCGCGCTGCGCCAGGTAGCGCAGGCTCACCTGCGCGGCGCTCTTGCCGTGCGCCTTGCCGATGCGCGCCAGCACCTTGTCGCCGGCGGCGCTGCCGCGCGCGATCGGGCAATAGGCGGTGACCGAGAGGCCGCGCTGTTTGCAGGCGGCAATCACCTTCGACTGGTCGAGAAACGGATGCAGCTCGACCTGGTTGGTCACCAGCGGCTCCTCGCTCAGCCGCACCGCCTCCTCCACCATCGCGACGGTGAAATTCGACACGCCGATGTGGCGGGTCAGCCCGGCGCGCTTGACCTTGTTCATCGCGCCGATCGTCTCGGCGAGCGGAACCCGCGTGTTCGGCCAATGGATCAGCACCAGGTCGAGGTGCGGCAGCTTCAGCTTCGACAGGCTGCGCTCGACCGAGCGCTCGAAGTCGCCGGCGTGCAGGTCATCGAGCCAGACCTTGGTGGTGACGAAGACGTCGTCGCGCGGCACGCCGGAGGCGCGCACGCCCTCCCCCACTTCGGCTTCGTTGCCGTACATCGACGCGGTGTCGACATGGCGGTAGCCGAGCCGCAGCGCCTCCGAAACCAGCCCGGCGCAGGTGTCTCCGTTGAGCTGCCAGGTCCCGAGGCCGATGACCGGGATGCGGGCGCCGTTCGCCTCGATGACGTTCATGCACAACACCTCAAACTATGCCCGGGCGCAGCGCAGCGCCTCTTCGCCAAGCGCTGCAGGACCGGGGCCGCCAACCATGGAAGACCGCCGCCGCGACATAGGCGCGTCCCGCTACGGCACGATCGTTTCGGATGGAAACCGTCATGCGCGGGCGAGCCGGCAATGACGGTCAATGAAGGCCGAGCGCGGTCTAGCATGCACATTTCTGGCGCGGAAGCTCAGCCGCCGCCGCTCGGGCGCGCCTGGCGGTCGATCGCGGCCACCGCATGCCAGGCGGCCACCAGCGCGCCCTCCTGCCAGCCGCTGAGGAAGGTGATCTGGTCGCCGGCGACGTGGAAGCGGCCCTGCGGCTGCGCCAGCACCGTGGCGTTGGCGCCGAACCGCGCGTCCTCCTCGTTGGCCCAGCCGGAATGGGCGAACTCCATGCGGTTCCAGCCGATCGCGAGCCCGTGCTGGACGTAGTTGGCGAAGCCCGGATGCAGCCGCTCGCCCTGCTCTCTTGCGATATGCAGCCGCTCCGCCACCGGCCTGGCGTTGAACGCGATCGCGTCGCGCGCCCGCATGTAGCCGCCGGTGAGCACGCCCTTGGCGCTGAGATAGCCTTCCGACGGATACCAGATCTGGTCGATCGTATCGGTGGTCCAGGAAATGCCGCCGTAGATCTGCGCGTCCCTCTCCCAGAACCGCTCCGCCTGCCAGCCGACCTTGCCGGCCGCCACCCAGGGAAGCTCGGCCGCGGCGAGGAACGCCGCCGGGAGGTTGCTCGGCAGCTTCGCCAGCAGCGGCGTCGGGATGGTGGAAATGCAAAAATCCGTCTCCAGCGCGCGCTGGGCGCCGCCGTCTTCGAACGCCACCGCGACCTTGTCGGCGCGCACGTCAATCGCAGTCACGCGCGCGCCATAGCGGATCAGGCCTTCGATCGCGCCCAACTGCCGCGTCAGCGGCTGCCGCAGGAAGCCTTTGTAGAAGTTATCCATGCCACCGACCGGCTCCAGCAGCGAGGTTTGCCAGTAGATGTCGGCATCGCGAAAAATCCAGTCGTCCCACACGCGCGAGCGCAGGATCTCCTCCAGCTTCATGGGGCTGAGCGGCTTGTACGGCGTGGCAACGCCGGCCGGCAGATCGAGCCCGGCGCGGCCCGACTGGTTGGCGTAGGACCACGCCGCGTTGCGGTTTGCCGCCTCCGGCTTGCTGAGGTCGCCGAACTGCACCAGCATCTCGTGCAGCTTATCCACGTCCTCGCCGGTGACCGGAAGATCGAGCCCGCCCTTCTGTATGCACTTGTCGAGCAGCTCGGCGACCTGGCCCTGAAGCGCGTAAAGCACCTCCCGCACCTGCATGGTGCGCCCGTTGCCGAGCGAGCCGCTGTGCACCAGGTTGCCGCGGCTGGCGAAAATGTAGGGCTGCAGCGGCACGCCGAAGCGGCGGCAGTAGTCGATCACGTGCACATGGTGATGCGGGATGCGGCCCGGCCCGGCGTTGAGCCACAGGCCCTCGTCGAAGTTGCACACCTGCAGCTCGGAATCGCCGGTTTCGCGGAAGCCGTCGCCGCGCCGCAGCGTCAGGCTGCGCCCGCCGGCCCGGCGCGTGGCTTCCAGGATGATGCAGTCGTAGCCGGCGCGATCGAGCTCGTAAGCCGCGCACAGGCCGGAAATGCCGGCCCCCAGGATCGCGACCGTCTTGCCGCGGCCGGACTCCTTCGGCAGCGCCAGGCTCGCCGCCATCGCCGGCGGGGGTTGCAGGAAGTCCCAGGCCGCCAGCGTCTCGTAGACCGCCCCGGCGCCACCGAGCTTGGCCATTCCGGCAAGCAGGCTGCGGCGCGTCACCGGCATCGAGCAACTCCCGCAACATCATGTGAGATGACCCGATGGTAGCGGGACTGCCCGGGAGAGCAAAGCGGCCGGCCGCAGTGGTGGACCGGCGCGCGACAAGGCGGATGCTCAGGCCGACGCCGGTGTGCCGGGCTTGTCTACTGTGCGAACCGCTTGGCCGGCACGTCGCACGCGACCACGCCGTCGATGGCGGCGACCTGCTTTACCGCCTGCTCTTCCGGGATATCCGGCTGAAGCCGCGCATAGCCGAGCGAGCGTCCAAAGGCGGTCTTGGAATCCGGCGCGATCAGCCCGGCTTCGGAGACTTCCGGCAAGGCACGAACTTTGTCCAGAATCT
>DASWSO010000706.1:0-4817 GCA_036402635.1 Xanthobacteraceae bacterium | reverse complement strand
GGCGGGCCGGATGCCGGTCCATCGCGCGCCGTCGCCCTCGCATGCACTGGCCTGCGGCTTGCACCCGACGGTGTTATAGTCATCATCAGGAACGGATGCGCCACGAGTGTCTGACAGCATGCCTGCCGCATTCGATGAGATGAAGACCGTCGCTGGCGACGTGCGGCCCGCTTATGCGGAGCTGTCACGCTGGTTGCGGGAGATCACGCCTGATGTGCTCGACTATCGCAGGCGCGAGGCCGAGCTGGTCTTCCGCCGCATCGGCATCACTTTCGCGGTCGCCGGCGACGAAGCGGACGCGCAGGAGCGGCTGATCCCGTTCGACGTCATTCCGCGCATCCTTTCCGCGGCCGAGTGGAAGCTGGTTAGTGCCGGGCTGGAGCAGCGCGTGCGGGCGCTCAACGCCTACGTGAAGGACATCTACGGACGCCGCGAGATCCTGCGCGCCGGCGTGGTGCCGGAAGACATCATCTTCCGCAATCCGGTCTTTCGCCCCGAGATGAACGGGCAGAAGGTGCCGCACGACATCTACATCCACATCGCCGGCATCGACATCGTGCGCGTCGATGCCGAGACCTTCTACGTGCTGGAAGACAATGCCCGCACGCCCTCCGGCGTCTCCTACATGCTGGAGAACCGCGAGATCATGCTGCGGCTATTTCCGGAGCTGTTCTATCGCCACCGGGTCTCGCCGGTGGAGAACTATCCCGAGGAACTGCTAGCGACCTTGAAATCGGTCGCTCCCTCGAACGGCGCGTCGGAGCCGACCGTCGTGCTGCTGACGCCCGGAAGCTACAACTCGGCGTACTACGAGCACTCGTTCCTGGCCGACAAGCTCGGCGTCGAACTGGTGGAAGGGCGCGATCTGTTGGTGCGCGACAATATCGTCTGGATGCGCACCACCGAGGGGCTCAAGCGCGTCGACGTGATCTATCGCCGCATCGACGACGATTTTCTCGACCCGCTCGCGTTCAATCCCGATTCCTGCTTGGGCGTGCCGGGGCTGATGTCGGCTTACCAGGCCGGCGCGGTGACCCTCGCCAATGCGGTCGGGACCGGCATCGCGGATGACAAAGCGATCTACAGCTTCATGCCGGAAATCCTTCGCTTCTATTTGGGTGAAGAGCCGCTGCTGAAGAACGTGACGACCTGGCGCTGCCGCGAGCCGGACCACCTCGCCTATGTGCTGGAGCATCTCGGTGAGCTGGTCGTCAAGGAGGTGCACGGCTCCGGCGGATACGGCATGCTGATCGGACCGATGGCGAGCCAGGTCGCGATCGCGACGTTCCGCAACAAGATCAAGGCGGCGCCCGACCACTACATCGCGCAGCCGATGCTGGCGCTCTCGACCTGCCCGACCTGCGTCGAGCAGGGGCTGGCGCCGCGGCACGTCGATCTGCGGCCGTTCGTCCTCACCGGCCGCGACCGCATCCGCATCGTGCCGGGCGGCCTCACCCGGGTGGCGCTCAAGGAGGGTTCGCTGGTGGTGAATTCGAGCCAGGGCGGCGGCACCAAGGACACCTGGATCCTGGATCACTAGCCGCATGCTGTCGCGCACCGCCGACAACCTTTACTGGCTCTCGCGCTTTGTCGAGCGGGCCGAATATCTCGCCCGCATCCTGGAAGCGACGCATCGGCTGGCGACGCTGCCGCTCACCTATGTCGGCACCAGCAACGAGTGGGAGTCGCTGGTGGAGACCGCCGGCTGCTCGGATCACTTCTACGCCAGCTTCGAGGAGGCGAACGCCTCCAACGTCACCGACTTCCTGGCGTTCTCGGCCGATAATCCCTCCTCGATCCGCGCCTGCTTCGAAGGCGCTCGCGCCAATGCGCGCGCCGTGCGCACCGCGCTGACGATGGAAATGTGGGATGCCATCAACGGCACCTGGCTGGAGCTCAGGCGCTACGGCAACAAGCCGGTCGCCGGCGAGGAACTGATGCGTTTCCTCGGCTGGGTGAAGGAGTGCTCGTTGCGGTTCGACGGTTCCTCCGCCCGCACCATGCTGCGCAACGACGCCTACTTCTTCTCGCGGCTCGGCGTGTTCGTCGAGCGCGCCGACAACACCGCGCGCATTCTCGACGTGAAGTACCACGTGCTGCTGCCGGCGCATGCGCAGGTCGGCGGCCCGCTCGACTACTTCCAGTGGGCCGCGATCCTGCGCTCGGTCTCGGCGCTGAACTCCTACCGCTGGGTCTATCGCGACAGCCTGAAGCCGTGGCTGATCGCCGACCTGCTGATCCTCAACGATCAGCTGCCGCGCTCGCTGGCGAGCTGCTACGACAACGTGGTGCGATTCCTCGACGCGATCGCCGAGGCCTACGGCCGGCAAGGGCCGGCGCAACGGCAGGCGCGACAAATCCGCACGAAGCTGAAGAACGCGTCGATGGACCAGATTTTCCAGAGCGGCCTGCATGAATTCATCGGCGAGATGATCGCCGACAACAACCGTTTGGGCGGCACCATCGCCCAGCAATATCTGATGTGATCGTCAGGCCGTAATGCGCATCCGCATCTCGCACGAGACCGTCTACAGCTATGATCCGCCGGCGACCGGCGTGATCCAGATCCTGCGGCTGACGCCGCGCAATCACGACGGACAATATGTCGTGCATTGGCGGCTCGACGTATCGCACGATTACCGGCTTGACCAGCACGAGGATGCCTTCGGCAACATCACGCACTCGTTCAGCGCGGCTGGCCCGCTCGAAGCGTTGAAGGTGCGGGTGGAAGGAGAGCTGGAAACCCAGGACACGGCCGGCATCGTGCACGGCGCCGTCGAGCGG
Organism: Xanthobacteraceae bacterium; assembly: GCA_036402635.1. Lineage (GTDB taxonomy): Bacteria > Pseudomonadota > Alphaproteobacteria > Rhizobiales > Xanthobacteraceae > DASWSO01. Next base: position 2,033 of record DASWSO010000706.1, on the reverse strand, counting down.
TTTCCGCCGAGCCTTTACCTGCGCGACTCGCGATTGGCGCGGGCCGATCCGGCGATCGCGCTGTTCGCCGCGGAAGCCCGGGAGGAAACCGGCGACGATAAGCTCGCCCTGTTGCACGAACTGATGCGGCGTCTGCACGGCGCCCTCGTCTTTGACACCGACCCGACGCACGCGGCCACCTCGGCGCCGGAAGCCTTCGGCCTCGGCCGCGGCGTCTGTCAGGATTTCTCCCACATCTTCATCGCCGCATGCCGCACGCTCGGCGTGCCGGCCCGCTACGTCAGCGGCCACCTGCGGCGGTCCGACGGCGAGGAAGCGCAGAGCGCCGGTCACGCCTGGGTCGAGGCGCATGTGCCGGACCTCGGATGGGTGGCGTTCGATCCGACCAACGGCGTGTCGGCGACCGACGCCTATGTGCGGGTCGCGGTCGGGCTCGACTACCTCGATGCCGCGCCGGTGCGCGGCACCCGCTTCGGCGGCGGATCCGAAACCCTGCAAGTCAAGGTCAACGTTGACCAGGCGCAGTGGCAGGCGCAGGACTGAGTCCTCTCTCCATCAGTCCTGAACGAGCGCGCGGATGACCTATTGCTGCGGAATCCTGGTCGAGGGCGGGCTCGTCATGATCGCCGACACCCGCACCAATGCCGGGCTCGATGACATCTCCACCTTCCGCAAGCTGCACGTGTTTGAACAGCCGGGCGAGCGCATCCTGGCGCTCGCCTCCGCCGGCAATCTCTCGCTCAGCCAGTCGGTGCTCGGAACCCTCGGCGAGGGTCTGCCGGATCCGGCGGGCGGCGAGGCGGAGACGCTGATGAACGCGCCGACCATGTTCCAGGCGGCGCAGCGCATCGGCCGCGCCATCCGCCAGGTCAACGCCACCGAGCTGCCGCCGCTGGAGCAGGCCGGCGTCAGCTCCGAAGTGTCGTTCCTGTTCGGCGGACAGATCCGCGGCGGCCCGCTGCGGCTGTTCATGATCTATGCGGCCGGCAATTTCATCGAATGCACCACCGACACGCCCTACCTGCAGATCGGCGAGCACAAATACGGCAAGCCGATTCTGGACCGCGCCGTGACCTTCGACTGCGAGCTCTACGAAGCCCTGAAAATCGGGCTGATCTCGATGGATTCCACCATGCGCTCCAACCTCGCCGTGGGGCTGCCGATCGACAGCCTGGTGGTGCGGCGCGACGCCTGCGCGGCCGAGCTGAACTACCGCATCGAGGCCGGGGAGCCGTATTTCCAGTCGCTGCGGGAGCAGTGGTCGAGCGCGCTGCGCGCCGCCCACATGAATATCGCGATCCCACCTTACCGCAACGGCCGGCCGGCCTGAGCACGCCGGCCCGGCCGGCTTGCGGCCGCCGGGCCGTTCACCTATCTGGCAGGCTGCCGTTGCAAATCCGCGGCGGGTTTGCCATAGGAGACGGACGCGGCGCCTTCCGCCGCGTCGCATGGATGCGGGTGTAGCTCAGGGGTAGAGCACAACCTTGCCAAGGTTGGGGTCGAGGGTTCGAATCCCTTCGCCCGCTCCAAAATCGCCGAACAAGCCCGGACCAAGCAGAAGAACACGAAAGACCGGGGTTGTTCCGGCCTGTTTCGCCCGTGTTCCGGCCAGTTCTGGCCATGGGCCCGCGTTCGATGCCGTCCACGGCCGGGCGGCGCCGGCCGGCGCCGCTTTGCTCCTGCGCCTGTCCTCACGCCATGAGGCCCCTCCAGATGCGAAGGGGCCTGCCCTGGTCGATGGGTGTGCAAGCCAGATCGCGGCGCTGCTCGCAGCCGGAATGCCGGCGCCCTGCAGCCTGCTGAACGCAGCTACGATGGCGCCGGACATTCAGCGTGTTGTCAGCGTTTCGGCTCTGCTGCGGCCACGGCGCCACGCAGCTGCGTCGTCACGGTGAGCTGGCCGATCTTCTTTCCCATGTCCTTTCCCACTTCGGTCGAGAAGCGGTAGTGGAAGCCGGCGAAGATGCGAGCGTTCGATACTTCGTCGCTGTAGTCCTGCAGGCGTGTCCACTTGCGTGTGACGCCGGGCGCAG
>DASWSO010000705.1:0-1577 GCA_036402635.1 Xanthobacteraceae bacterium | reverse complement strand
ACCTCGAAGTCTCGCCCCTGATCTCCCGCCATTACAGCGCCGTCTACCAGCACGAAGGCCTCTTTCGCCGCATCGCGGCGCTGTTCGACCGGCGCGACGTGCTGCCGCTCGACGACGAGCAGCGGCGGCTGATCGAGCGCTACCACCTCGCGTTCGTGCGCTCCGGCGCCGCGCTGGCGCCCGCGCAGCGGGAGCGGCTCGCACAGATCAATGAGCGGCTGGCCACGCTCGGCACCACTTTCGGACAGAATGTGCTCGCCGACGAGAAGGCGTTCGCGCTGGTGCTCGACGGCGAGGCGGAGCTCGCCGGCCTGCCGGACTTCGTGCGCGAAGCCGCCAAGGCCGACGCCGAGGAGCGCGGGCTTGCCGGCAAGGATGTCGTCACGCTGTCGCGCTCGAGCGCGGAGCCGTTCCTGCAGTTCTCGTCGCGGCGCGACCTGCGCGAGAAGGTGTTTCGCGCCTGGATTTCGCGCGGCGACAACGGCGGCGAACACGACAACAAGGGACTGATCGCCGAGATGGTGGGGCTGCGGCAGGAGCGCGCGCGCCTGCTCGGGTTCGCGAGCCAGGCCGACTACCGGCTCGACGACGCCATGGCGAAGACGCCGGAGGCCGCGCGCGCGATGCTGGACGCCGTTTGGAGCGCGGCGCGCCGGCACGCCGAGCGCGACCGCGAGCAGCTGCAGGAGCTGGTGCGGCAGGAGGGCGGAAACTTCGCCCTGGCTCCGTGGGACTGGCGTTATTACTCCGAGAAGCTGCGCAAGGCGCGCTACGCGATCGACGAGGCGGAAACCAAGCCGTACCTGCAGCTCGACCGCATCATCGAGGCGGCGTTCTATGTCGCCAACCGGCTGTTCGGACTCTCGTTCGAACCGCGCAAAGACCTGCCGGTGCACCATCCCGACGCCCGCATGTGGGACGTGAAGGCCGCCGACGGCCGTCACGTCGGCCTCTTTCTCGGCGACTACTTCGCGCGGCCGTCGAAGCGCAGTGGCGCCTGGATGATGTCGCTGCGCCGGCAGCAGAAGCTCGCCGGACGCGCGCCGGTCGTCGTCAACGTGATGAACTTCTCCAAGGCGGAGGCCGGCGCGCCGGCGCTGTTGAGCTTCGACGGCGCGCGCACGCTGTTTCACGAATTCGGTCATGCGCTGCACGGCCTGCTGTCCAACGTGACCTATCCGATGCTGTCGGGCACCGGCGTCGCCACCGACTTCGTGGAATTCCCGTCGCAGCTCTACGAGCACTGGCTGGAGCAGCCGGAAGTGCTCGGCCGCTTCGCCGCGCACCACAAGACCGGCGCGCCGATGCCGCGCGACCTTCTCGACCGCGTGCTCGCCGCGCGCAATTTCGACCAGGGCCACGACACCGTGGAATATCTCGCCTCCGCCATCGTCGACCTCGACTTCCATACGGCGGAGGACGCGCGCGTCGACGCGGCGGCGTTCGAGCGCGCCGCGCTCGAGCGCATCGGCATGCCGGACGCGATCACGATGCGGCACCGCTCGCCGCACTTCCAGCACATCTTCTCCGGCGAGGGCTATGCGGCGGCCTACTACAGCTACATGTGGTCGGAGATG
>DASWSO010000704.1:0-1968 GCA_036402635.1 Xanthobacteraceae bacterium | reverse complement strand
CGCAGCCAGCGCCTTCTTCATGTTGGTGCCGAAGCTGCCGTCGATTTCGCCGACGGAGAACCAGTTGCGATCCAGCAGGACCTGCGCACGGATGACGGCAGGACCCTTGTCCCCCGGCTTCAGGTCCGCCATCGTCGTGTCGGCGTTCAGCTGCTGGATGTGCTCGGCGGCGGCGGCCGGGAACGGCGTGGGCACCACCGCGGCTTGCGCGGCGGCATTCTTCTTCTTGCCCTGCGCGGCCCTCGGGGTGTCCTTGGCCTGCACCGCCGGAATGGCGGCAAGGCTCAGGGGCAGCACGAGCGCGAGCGCGCGCAGCAGGTGGGTGTGTCTATGCATGAAAAGGGCTCCATCTTGGATGGAGCTACCGTAGCGCTGCCGGCGCGCGCGCCTTGTAGTCGACGGGCGAAGCCAGCGGTCGGCGGCGGCTGTCCCGGCCCTTAATGCTCAGCTTGCGTCGAGCACGTGCCGCTCTGACAGCGTGATCAGGCACAACGTGCCCGTCGCGCCAGGCGGTGTGCGGTGCGGGCCCGCAATCAGGGCAAGCGCCTGGGAGTCTGGTCCCGGCGGCGGAGCGTGGCTACGAGAGCGCTTCAGCGCGTATCGAGCCACGCGAATACCTCTCATGCTCGCGGCATCTGTTTGAAGAGCGATTGGCCGCGCGCGGTCCATCGCGCAGTGAGTTATGCCGCGCCGCCGCCGGGAACAGACTCCCAGGGAAGTCCGCGCGCGCAGCCGCGGACCGCTGCACCGCGGGACCGCACCGCACACCGCCTGGCGCGACGCGCCCCGGAACTCCGATCGGTGGGGTTCGGCTTCGCGCTCACCGCCACCCTACGAAGACTGCACCCTACGAAGACTGCACCCTACGAAGACCGCACCGTACGAAGACCGCAGCATACGGAGCGCGCGCAGGAGATGGGTTGCGGGTCAAGCCCGCAATGACGCGGCTCAGGTGAAGCGCACCGCGAGCGAGCCGAGCGGCGCGCCGAATTCCGCGCGCCACTGCTCGCCGCGATGCACCGGCCAGGCGTCCGTCCACGTCCCCGTGGTCACGACATCGCCCGGCTGCAGGTCGGTCGCGCCGGGACAATCGCGCAGCGTGGCGACGAAATGCGCGAGCGCGTGCAGCGGCCCGTCCAGCACGTTCGCGCCAGTGCCCTCGTCGACGCGCTCACCGCTCCGCGTCAGCGTGATGCGCGCAGCCGCCAGCAGATCGTCGAAGGTCTCCGCGTCCGGAGGCAGTTCGCCGATCGGCACCTTGCGGCCCACCAGCAGCCGCGCGTGCAGGCCGCCGTCGGCAACGGTGTCGGCCGCGGTGAACTTCCAGTCCGGCATGTGCGACTGCACGATCTCGAAACCGGGCGCGATCCACTCCACGCAGGCCAGCAACTGGTCCAGCGTGGCGCGCGCCGGCGGCGTCGCCTTCAGGCCGAACACGCATTCGGGTTCGATCCGCGGCTGCGAGGTGCCGGCCAGCGACACCTCGCCGTCGGCGTCGCAGAAGGTCAGCGTGGTGTTCCAGACCGTGCCCCAGATCGGCGCGAACACACCGTAGCGCGGCCAGATGGTGCGGTTGGTGAAGCCGACCTTGTAGCCGCGCGGCTGCTCGCCGCGGCGGATGCGCAGCTGGCGGACGCTCAGCGCGCGTTCGTAGGCTTCGGTGACTTCGAGGCCGCAGCCGCGCGGCCACTGCGTTGCGTCGTCGAGGTGTCTCAGCAGGAGTTCGGGCGTCATGTGCGCAGCTTAGCGCGCCGGCTCACTTCTTCGCCTGCGACGCCTTGCGGTCGGCGATCACCTTCTGCGCCGACGGTCGTTCGCCGATCAGCTTCGTGTACGCCTTGTGGTCGACGCCCGCCGCCTGCAGCAGGTCCTCGCCGTAGACCGCCTTGGTCGCCATGCCCACCACCGGCAGGCTGGTGAAGGCGCTGCAATCGGCCATCGTGAAGGTGTCGCCCGCCGCATACGGCG
>DASWSO010000703.1:0-4048 GCA_036402635.1 Xanthobacteraceae bacterium | reverse complement strand
CCGTTCTTCCCGACCGACACGATTCGCACCCGGCTCGACTGGTTCGGCACGGTGACGCCGCGCGCCGGCGTCAGCTTCGGCAACACCATGCTGTACGCCAAGGGCGGTCTTGCCTTCGGCGAAATCACCAGCCGGCTGCAGGACCCGCTGACTTTTGTCGAGCGCAGCGACACACGCATCGGATGGACCATCGGTGCCGGCCTGGACTGGATGCTGACACCGAACTGGATCGTCGGCATCGAGGGCAACTACTACGATTTCGGCAAGGTGAACGTCAGCGAAAACGTCCGGCTGCTGGGGACCAACACGACGGTGGCGGGACTGACGACCAATCACGACGTCAGCGTCGGAATGGCCTCGGTGCTCGGCCGCGTGAGCTACAAACTCGGGAACTGGGGGCCGATCATGGCGCGCTACTGACCTGATCGCGAATTCGTGAGCAGCCGGCGCGCGCGCCCGTTGCTCCGATCCCAGTTGCAAAATTCAATGCAGGCCATTGAAAGTGCGCAACAAACGCTCTCATGCTCAGGCGTCGGCAGATCCGTGAAGACCGGGATTCGAGAGCCCGGTTCGAATGAACCTGAGTGTGTCCTTTCTACAATAGCTGGCCGGGTGCTTTGCGCGTTATACGGCCACTCGAAGCTTGGGACTTTGAAGGAACAATCCACGCCATGAAAAAACTCGTCTTCGCTCTCTGCTCTGCTACTGCGTTGATCTCCGCGCCGGCGCTTGCCGCTGACCTGCGGATGCCGATGAAGGCGGCGCCGGTCGCCATGCTCGCCCCGATCGCCAACTGGAACGGCTTCTACATCGGCGGCCATCTCGGCGGCGTCTTCACCGGCAGCGATACGTTTGGCAGCCGCGATGCGTCGGGTGTCATCGGCGGTGCCCAGATCGGCTACAACTGGCAGACCGGGCCGATGCTGGTCGGCCTCGAAGTGTCCGGCTCGGGCAGCAGCCTGACGACGCCGGCCCCTCTCGGCCGCTTGAACGCGCTGTTCACCGCCACCGGCCGACTCGGCTACACCTTCGACCGCGCTCTGCTCTACGTAAAGGGCGGTTACGCCGGCACCGGGTATCGTGGAATCCTCGGAGCCGATCCGGATTGGGGCCATGGCTTCACCGTCGGCGGCGGCATCGAGTACCTGATCATGCCGAACGTCTCGATCGGCGCGGAGTACTCGTATATCCGCACCACCCGCGACGTCCGCTTCCCCGCCGCCGTGACCGTCACGAACTTCCGCGACGACCTCCACAAGGTGGTGGCGCGCGTGAACTACCTGTTCAACTGGGGTTCGGCGCCGGTCTCGGCCCGCTACTGATCGGCCAGTTTCTTCCTCTGACGACGGGCCGGCGCTTGCGCCGGCCCGTTTGTTTTGAGGCGCCCGCAAGTGCATGAACCAACTTCTTTTCTGCCCGCTACCCGACTCAGGGACGAGGTCTGAAACCGGCCGAGTGTGGCTTCCGTGCAATAGCCGCGAAGCACCACCCGGAGTACGGTACGAGTGCGAATTCCAGCTATGGGGAGCCCAATGAAGAAGCTCACATTCGTTCTCTGCTCGGCGACTGCGCTGATTTCCGCGCCGGCGCTTGCTGCCGACCTACGCATGCCAATGAAGGCTGCCCCGGTCGGGATTGCTGCACCGATCGCAAACTGGAACGGGTTCTACATCGGCGGCCATATCGGCGGCGTGTTCACCGAAGATCGGTTCTTTGGAACAAACAGGACCGATTCGGGCGTTATCGGCGGCGGCCAGCTCGGCTACAACTGGCAGTTCAGCCAGTGGCTGATCGGCCTCGAGGTTTCGGGATCGGGCAGCAGCCTTAACTCGTTTGCCTTCGGTCGTCTCGAGACCCTGTTCACCGCGACCGGCCGCATCGGCTACACCTTCGACCGCGCCCTCATTTACGCCAAGGGCGGCTACGCCGGCACGAAGTATCGCGGCTTTGACTGGGGCAGCGGCTTCGTGGTCGGCGGTGGCTTGGAGTATCTCGTGTTGCCGAATGTCTCGGTCGGCGCGGAATACTCGTTCATCAGCACCGAGCCGGAAATCAACGGAGCGCGCTTCGGGCGTGACGAGCTCCACAAAGTCGTGGCGCGCGTGAATTACCTGTTCAACTGGGCTGCTCCTGTTGCAGTGTCGGCCCGCTACTGATCGGCGACTGTCACCTTGCTGAATGGGGCCGGCCTTGTGCCGGCCCTTTTCGTTTTGGAGATGACGAAGATACCCGGAAGATAGGCCGTCGGGGCTAACCTGCCGGCCAGGCGGCGTGCGCTCCCATTCCGCGCCCGATGGACGCTGGTGCTCTTCAACCGATCGATTGACCGGCCTATATCTGGCGTCTTCGTGGATCGAATCGGACGCCCATGCCTTCTTGCCGAATCGCGGCCGCGGCCGCGCTTGCTTTCACCCTCTGCCTGACCATTTCCGCCGCTGCGCAGGAGCGCCGGCTGCCCGGCTCCGCGACCGAGCTGCGGCTGTCGTTTGCCCCGGCGGTGCAGCGTGCCGCCCCGGCGGTGGTGAACGTCTACGCCGCCAAGGTGGTGGAGAACCGCAATCCGTTCATGGATGACCCGATCTTCCGCCGCTTCTTCGGCAGTCCGGGGGCGGAGCGTGAGCAGGTGCAGCGTTCGCTCGGTTCCGGCGTGATCGTCGATGCTGCCGGTTTTGTGGTCACCAACAACCACGTCGTCGAGGGTGCAACCGAGGTGAAAGTTGCGCTTTCCGACAAGCGCGAGCTCGACGCCGAGATCGTCCTCAAGGACCAGCGCACCGATCTGGCCGTGCTGCGGCTCAAGGGAGCGCGCGAAACCTTTCCGGCGATCGAGCTGGGCAATTCCGACGAGCTGCAGGTGGGCGACCTCGTGCTCGCGATCGGCAATCCGTTCGCGGTCGGCCAGACGGTGACGCAGGGCATCGTCTCGGCGCTCGCCCGTACCCAGGTCGGCATCAGCGACTACCAGTTCTTCATCCAGACCGACGCCGCGATCAATCCGGGCAACTCAGGCGGCGCGCTCGTCGACCTCGGAGGCCGCCTGGTGGGGGTCAATACCGCGATCTATTCGCGCTCCGGCGGCTCGCAGGGGATCGGCTTTGCCATTCCCGTCAACATGGTGCGGGTGGTGGTGGCCTCGGCCAAGAGCGGCGGCTCGACGGTGCGGCGGCCGTGGCTAGGCGCGCGGGTGCAGCCGGTCACGGCGGAGATCGCGGAAAGCCTCGGCCTGCAGCGGCCGGTCGGTGCGCTGGTTGCCGGCGTGACGTCAGGCAGTCCGGCAGCGCGCGCGGGGTTGCGGCCCGGCGATCTGATCGTCGCGGTTGACGGCCAGCCGGTCGACGATACCGACGCGTTCGGGTTCCGCTTCGCCATCAAACCGATCGGCGGCTCGGCACAAGTCGGCGTGATGCGCGCCGGTAAGGAGGTCAAGGTCGCGATCCCGCTGGAGGCCGCGCCGGAGAACCCGCCACGCGATCCGGTTAAGGTGCGTGGGCGTTCGCCGCTGCTCGGCGCCACGCTGGTCAACCTGTCCCCTGCGGTCGCCGACGAGATGCGGCTCGACGGCAATCTGCAGGGCGTGGTGGTCACCGACGTCGACACCGGCACGCCGGCGCAGATGCTCGGCCTGCAGCCCGGCGACGTGCTGCTGGAACTCAACGGCGAGAAGGTCACCCGCACGCGCGACCTCGACAAGCTGACGCAGACGCCGCAGCGGATCTGGCGGGTGCAGATCAGCCGCGGCGGCCAGATGATGACCACGGTGGTGGGCGGATAAGCGAGGGCAGGTGGCGAGAGCCAAGGCGCAGACCACGACGCTGTTCGAAGCCGCCGGGCTCGAGCACGACGCGCCGCGTCCGCTCGCCGACAAGCTGCGCCCGCAGCAGCTCGCCGAAGTGGTCGGGCAGGATCATCTGCTCGGACCCGACGGCGCGCTCACCCGCATGCTGGAATCGCGTTCGCTCGGCTCGCTGATCTTCTGGGGGCCGCCCGGCACCGGCAAGACCACTGTGGCGCGCTTGCTGGCACAGGAGACCGAGCTCGAGTTCGAGCA
>DASWSO010000702.1:0-5371 GCA_036402635.1 Xanthobacteraceae bacterium | reverse complement strand
TGACGCGGAACCGCGGCGACAAGCTGGTGGTGATGCAGGGCGGGCATGCGAGTGGCGCCGCCGCGAGCGGTTCGGGCGCTGGTGCGGTTGCTGACGCACGCGCGCCCAGCGCCCCCTCTCCGCTTGGGGGAGAGAGCCGCGGTGAGGGGTCGGCCACCGCCCGTGCCGGCGGCGCGCAGGCCGCCACCGCGCTGCGCGAGGAGGCCCGCCTCTCGCCGACCGAGCGGCTGGACTCGCTGCCCTGCCAGAAAGCCGATGCCAAGGCCCACAAGGCCGAGCAGCGGCTGGAGGCGAAAGCCAAGGGCTACGAGGGCGAGATGTGCGGCGAGTGCGGCAACTTCACGCTGGTGCGCAACGGCACCTGCCTGAAGTGCGACACCTGCGGCGGGACGACCGGCTGTTCGTGACTTCGTAGGGTGGGCTTACGGCGCGGAGCGCCAAGCCCACCGCGGCACGCGCCGAGCCCACCGTCTTCAGCCAATGGTGGGCACGCTGCGCTTTGCCAACCCTACGACTCAGCCCTGTGGTGCGATAGACCGAGGCCGCTGGGAGCAGCAAGATGCCAGTCGTCTTTCGCGAGAGCGGCCTGCGCTACTTCTTCTTCTCGAACGAAGGCTTGCCGCGCGAGGCACCGCATGTGCATGTCAAAGGCGGCGGGAGTGATGCCAAGATCTGGCTCGAACCGGAGGTGTCCGTCGCGGACAGCTACGGCTTCAATCCGCGCGAGCTGACGCATATCCTGCAGACCGTCTCGCACAATCGAGACCGCATTCGGAGAGCGTGGCATGAGCATTTCGGCACTCGCCGTTCGCTTTGACGATCACACGATGTGGGTCGACCTCAGCGACGGTCGCACCCTCGGCGTCCCGCTGGCGTGGTTCCCGCGTCTGCTGAGGGCGACTCCCGCCGAGCGCAACAAAGTAGAACTCAGCCGCGTCGGCCTGCACTGGGAAGAGATCGACGAAGACATTTCCGTCGCCGGCCTGCTCGCCGGCCGCGGCGACCTGACCCAGCGCACCACCGAGGCGGCGTAAAACGGCGAGCAAGCGTAGGGTGGGCTCAGGCGCGAAGCGCCAAGCCCACCGCCTAGCCGATGGTGGGCACGCTGCGCTTTGCCCACCCTACGAAGCCCGGCAGCTGGAGCGGAGCGACATCCGGAGCATCCCTGTTTGTCGCGTCGAAGCCGCCGCGGATTTCGTTCACGCGCGATCCGGGCTACCAACGCGCCATGCTGCTCAAGATCATCGCCTTCATCGCGGCCGCGATCCCGATCGTCCTGTTCACGCGCTCGGTGTTCTTTCGCCGGCCGACGCGGATGAGCGAAGGATTGCAGCAGCTCAAGAAGCAGGCCGACCTCGCGGTCTGGATCTTCCTCGGCCTGATCGGATGCCTGGTCGCCTTCGCGGCCGGCAAGCTGATCTGGACCTGGTGGGCAGCGCTCTGAGGCGGCGCCAGGTCACATCCGCCGCCGGCGGCAGAAGCGCGTCCGGCTAGCCGGCCTTCTTGCAGCGTCCGTTGTGGGCTTTCTGCACCTTCGCCTGCAGGCGCTCGCAATCGTTGCCATAGGTCTTGCCGTCGCAACCGCAAACCGGGCGGACAACGGCGGAGCAAACCTCCGGAACCTTGACGCATTTCCCCTGGATGTCGACGCCGCACTTGCCCGGGCGCGGATTGCACCACTCGCCCTGCCCACAGACGATCGGGATGACGCCGCCGCAGGTCTGGCCCGGCTTGGCGCCGGCAATGCCGGCGAGCACGGTCGCGGTCAGAAATCCCAATGCCGACGCCAGCACGACCCGACGCACGATGTCCGTCCGCATGTCAGCCTCCCGTTGCAGGAAGCCAATCGTGGCACCACAACTTTACGTTGGCAATAGGAATCCCGGCTCCGCCGCCCACCCAGCCTCACCGTCCCGAGGCGATGGCGCTGAAGTTCCCGGCTTCGGCGCCCACAATGTACTTCACCACCTCATCCATCGCGGTGTCGGCGATTCTGCGCTCGAACACGCAGGCGCCGGTGCGCAGCACCATGACGCGGTCGCAGACCGTGAACACGTCCTGCAGCCGGTGGCTGATCAGGATCACCGAGACGCCGGCCTCGCGCAGATTGTTGACCAGGTCGAGCACCTTGCCGACCTCCTTCACGGCAAGGCTCGCGGTCGGCTCGTCCATGATCACGACCCGCGCCTGGAACGCCACCGCGCGCGCGATCGCGACCGCCTGCTGCTGGCCGCCCGACATGCGCTCCACATTGGTGCGCACCGACGCGATGTTGATGCGCAGCCGGTCGAGCAGCCGCCGCGTCTCCGCCTCCATGCGCGGTTCGTCGAGCCGGTTGACCACGCCCGGGATCACCGGCCGGGTCAGTTCGCGCCCCAGAAAGACGTTGGCGACGACGTCGAGGTTCTGCGCCAGCGCCAGGTTCTGGTAGATCATCTCGATGCCGGCGGCGCGGGAATCGCGCGGCGAGTTGAACGTCACCGGCTTGCCTTCCAGCAGGATCTCGCCTTCGTCCGGCCGGTGCACCCCGGTCAGCACCTTCATGAAGGTGGACTTGCCGGCAGCGTTATCGCCCACCAGCCCCAGCACCTCGCTGTGGCTGAGCACGAGATCGGCGCCGCGCAGCGCGCGCACCGCGCCGAACGCCTTGGCGATGCCGCGCATCTCGATCAGCGGCTGGTTCATCGTACGGTCCAGCATGTGGGATGGCCCCTCTCACCCTGAGACGCATCGCGAAGCGATGCGTCTCGAAGGGCGACACTTACAGCGGAACGTGCGGCGACAGCAGAACGAACCATTCGCATCACGCCCTCACCGGCGGAAGCGGAGCTGGTCGACATAGACCGCGCCCGCGATGATCACGCCGATCGCCACCATCTGGTAGTAGGTCGAGACGTTGATCAGGTTGAGGCCGTTGGTGAGGATGCCCATCGCCAGCACGCCGAGGAAGGTGTTGAAGATGCCGCCGCGGCCGCGGCCGAGCGCGGTGCCGCCGATCACCGTGGCCGCGATCGATTCCAGCTCCATGCCCTCGCCGAGCGTGGCGTGGCCGGACACCGCGCGCGAGGTCAGCACCACCGCGGCGATCCCGATCAGCAAGCCGTGGAACGACCACACCGCGAGCTTGTAGCGCGCCACCGGCACGCCGGCGTAGAGCGCGGCTTCCTCGTTGCCGCCGATCGCATAGACGTAGCGGCCGAAGCGCGTGCACTTCATCAGGAACGCGCAGACGATGAACACCGCCGCCGCGATCAGCGCCGGGATCGGGATGGTGAGGAACTGGCCGGCGCCGATATAGCTGTACTCCGCCGGCATGTCGGTGATCGGCAGGCCGCCGGAGAGGATGAGCGCGAGCCCGCGCGCGGCCGAGAAGGTGGCGAGCGTCGCAATGAACGGCGCGAGCCCCGCCTTCGCCACCATCAGCCCGTTGAATGCGCCCGCCATCAGCCCGAACACCAGCCCGGCGGCGAGCCCGGGCCACAGCCCGAAGTCCACCATCACCATCGAGCCGGCGACGCTGATCAGCCCGATCAGCATGCCGACCGAGAGGTCGAAGCCGCCCGACAGGATCACCATGGTCTGCCCGCAGGCCACGATGCCGAGGATCGCGGTCTGCCGGCTGACGTTGCGGAGGTTGGTCTCGCTGAGGAAGTTCGGGTTGAGCACCGAAAAGGTGATCACCATGACGATGATCACCAGGATCAGCCCGATGCTCGACCAGCTGGCGCGGCGCGCACGATCGGCGAGCCGCGCGCGCCACGACGTTACGTCTTCCCCCACCAAAGCCCCCGTCTGGACGTTCATTTCGGCCTTCTCGTCAGAGCGGCGGACGCCAGCCCTTGGGCTGCCGCACGGCGCTGATGTCGATCTGGTCGGCGTTGTCCTTGGTGATCACGTAGTTGGGCGTGAACAGCTTGTCCGGAATCGGCCGCTTCTCGATCGCGGCGAGCGCGACCCGCACGCCCCAGCGCCCCATCAGCACCGGCGTCTGCGCCATGGCGGCCGAGATCCAGCCTTCGCGCACCAGCCGCTCGGTGTCGTCGTTGTAGTCGATGGTGGTGACGACCACCTGGCTGGGCTTCTTGCCCTGCGCGCGCAGCGCCTGCGCGGCGCCGATCGCCAGCCGGTCGGCGCCGGTGAACACCGCGTCGATCTTCGGGAAGGTCTGGCTCCAGTCCTCCATCAGCTTCAAGCCGCGGTCGGTCGCGTTCGGCGTCCACTGCTCCGACAGGATCTTGATGCCCGGATGCTTCGCCACGTAGTCCTGGAACCCTTTGGCGCGGTTGATAAAGGCGGAGTTGCCGCTCACCCCCGACATCATCACGACGTTGCCGTTGCCGTTGAGCGCCTTGACGATGAACTCGCCCTGCAGCCGGCCCTGCTCGTAATCGTCCGAGCGGATTCGTCCGAGCACCTTCGGATTGTCGCTCATGATGTTGACGTTGACGACCGGGATGCCGGCCGCGACCGCCTGGTCGATCTGCGCCGACGCGGTGACGTTGGTGCCGGGCACCAGGCAGATCACGTCGACCTTGTTGGCGATCAGGTCCTCCATCTGCGAGACCTGCTTGGCGACGTTCTTGTGCTCGCCGGCGTCGTACATGATCACCTTGGCGCCGAGCTTCTCCGCCTCGTCGACGAACCCGTAGGCCTGCGCCACGAAGTGCGGGATCGACATGTTCGGCTCCAAGACGCCGATGCGGTAGCTCTTCGCCGGCTTCTCCGGCCGCTTGATCGGCTCGTCGTCCGCCGCGAGCGCGGCACCGCCGATGATCGTCGCGGCCGCGAGCGCCGCCGCAAGCATCCTCTTCATGCTCCCCTCCCTCCGATGCACGCCGTCACAGACGGCGCGCGTGAAATGCTTCACCTTGTGTCGCGTGTAGCCCGGATGGAGCGCAGCGACATCCGGGGCAAGTCTGTCATCAACCCCGCATTGCGCTTCGCTCCATGCGGGCTACGCTCAGTCGATGCGGCCGCCGGAGAAGCGCCGGCCTGGCACCGACAGGAAATATCCGACCGCCTGTCCGCCGTCGGCCCCGACCACGCTGCCGGTCGTGTACTGCGAATCGTCGGAAGCGAGGAAAACCGCGACACCGGTGACATCCTCGCCGGAGCCGACGCGGCCCATCGGCACGCCCTTGCGGCGGCCCTGGTAGATTTCCGGATCGGCGTACATCGCCTCGGTGCCGGGCGTGCGGATGTATCCGGGCGTGATGGCGTTGGCGCGGATGCCGTACGGCGCCCATTCCATCGCCTGCAGCTTCGTCAGCATCAATAGCCCGGCCTTCACGACGCTGTAGGCGCCCGCCCAGTTGTATGGGAACAGGCCGGCGATCGACGCGATGTTGACGATCACCCCGGAGCGCTGCGG
>DASWSO010000701.1:0-4914 GCA_036402635.1 Xanthobacteraceae bacterium | reverse complement strand
TGCGCGGCAGCACATAGGCGCGGCCGGTGAAGCGCACGAACGGCTTGCGGTCGCGCACATAGATGTTGAAGTCGGCGGACTTCGCCAGTTGCTCCTTGACGCTCGACGGCAGCCCGGGCCGCAGCACCACGGCGTAGCGATCGCCGTGCTTCAGGCCTTCGAGGCAGAGCTGCTTCTCCGCCGCGGTGAGCGCCGGCTTGTCCATGCCGGCGACGGCGATGAACGGCGAGAAGTCGGTGCGCTTGCCCGGTAAATCCTCGGAGAACTGGAAGCAGATGCGCGGCGAGGCGGCATCGGAATCGACCGAATAGTCGAGCAGGCGGAAGCCGTAGTCGGCCCGCATGGTCTCGTACTGCGCGCGCAGCTCGGCGACCTCGCGCAGATCCAGCGACAGCCGCAGCGTGTCGAGCGCCGGCCGCCAGAGCTTGCGGTTCTCGAAGGTGCGGCTGAGCAGCGCCAGGCTCTCGGCTTCCTCACCGCCGTTGCCGGCGCGCTGATAGGCGATGTAGGCGGCGGTGGCGGCACGCTCGTAGAGCGCCGCACGCTCGCGGTCGTCGCGCCCGGACAGGCGCAGCACCGCGCGGCCGAGCCGCAGCCAGTTGCCGCTCTCGTTCGGCGCCACGGTGGAGAGTTGCGACAGCGCCTGCACGGCGGCGCGCACGTCCTGGCGGGCGAGCGCCTCGTCGGCTTCCCGCCGCAGCGTCGCGGCGGGCTTCGCCACCGCGCCCGAGTCGCGCTTGATCTCGGCTTCCAGCTTGATGGCGGCGTCGGCGAGCTCGTCGCGGTGATAGGCCTTGTCGGCGGCGCTGGCGGAGAAACACGCGGCAGCAAGCAGCGCCGCGGCGAGCGCGGCACGGACGGGCGCGAGCATGGATGGTCAAGCCTCCCTGGTCCGGCGAGCAGGCCGCCGGACGCGCGTTCAGTTCACGCAGCAATCATGTCCGGACAGTGACGAAACCCGCTCCAATATGGATGTGCCGTAGCCGTCATTTCCGGAAGCTGAGCGAAGCCAAGGCTGTCCGGAATGAAACGGCAGACTGCCGTCACCGCGTCCTCGGCTCCGACAGCGCCGGCCACGGCCGCGCGCTCTCGAACGCGCGGGCGGCGCGCATCACCAGCGCGTCGGCGCGCGGCGCGCCGACGATCTGCAATCCGATCGGTAGCCCGTCCGAGGTGAAGCCGCACGGCACCGAGGCCGCCGGCTGCTGCGTCAGGTTGAACGGAAAGGTGTAGGGCGACCACTCCACCCACTCGTCGCCGAAGGCGCCGCCGGCCGGCGCCTCCAGCCCGGCGCCGAGCGCCGGGATCGGCATCTGCGGGGTGAGCAGCAGATCGTAGCGCTCGTGGAAGCGCAGCATCGTGTTGATCAGATCGCCGCGGCGGGTCTGTGCCGCCAGATAGTCGGCGAGCGAATAGGCGCGGCCGCGCCCCGCCATCTTGACGAAGCCCGGATCCATCTTGGCGCGGTCGGACGCGCTCGCCGCATCCACCACCGTCGCCGACACCGCGGCCCAGATGGCGCGGATGGTCTCGCCGGAATCCGGCAGACCGGGATCGACTTCCTCGACGCTGGCGCCGAGGTCCTCGAACACGCGCGCCGCCTTGGCGGCCGCCTGCTCCACCTCCGGATCGATGCGTTCGACGTAGCCGAGGCGCGGGCTCCAGGCGATGCGCAGGCCGCGCACGCCGTCCTCCAGGCCGATGCGGAAATCCGGCGCCGGCGTGTTCCAGGCGGTGGCGTCGCGCGCGTCAGGCGCGGCAATCACCGAGAGCATCAGCGCGGCGTCGCCGACCGTGCGGGTGAGCGGGCCCTGATGCGCCAGCGTGCTGAAGGGCGAGTGCGGATAGGCCGGGACGCGGCCGTAGCTCGGCTTGATGCCGAACACGCCGGTGAACGCCGCCGGGATGCGGATCGAGCCGGCGCCGTCGGTGCCGAGATGCAGCCAGCCGAGATTGAGCAAGGCGGCCGCCGCGGCCCCGCCGGAGGAGCCGCCCGGCGTGCGGTCGAGGTTCCACGGATTCCTGGTGATGCCGGTGAGCGGCGAATGGCAGGCGCCGATCCAGCCGAATTCCGGCAGCGTGGTCTTGCCGAGGAAGACGGCGCCGGCTTCGCGCAGCCGCGCCGCCGCGGGCGCGTCCTCCGCCATCGGGGTCTCGTCGACCGTGAGCGAGCCCCGGCGGCAGGCGAAGCCTTTCAGCCAGATGTTGTCCTTGATGGTGGCCGGCACGCCGTCGGCGATGCCGCGCGGCTCGCCCTTGCTCCATCGCGCCTCCGATTCCGCGGCCGCGGCGAGCGCGCCGTCGCGGTCGACGATCAGGAAAGCGTTGATCAGCGGATTGTAGCGCTCGATGCGGGCGAGCGCGTCGCGGGTGACGTCCACCGGCGACAGGTCGCGGCGGCGGTAGAGCCGCAGCAGATCGGCGGCGGTCAGCGAAGCGATGTCGGTCATGGGAGTCCGGAAAAGTCGGAGGGCGGACGCGATCCTATCCGCCCCGGTCGCGAAACGAAATCGCTAGGCGCGCGTGCGCAGCGGCGCGATCGCAAGCATCGCCGCCACCTCGTCGAGCTGCTTGATGAGCGCGGCGGAGAGCGGCACGCCATCGCGGGCGCGCTCATCACGGCGGCGGCGGCGCTCGGCGCCCGGCACCCGCACCGCCTCGAAGCCGGGCAGCGGCGCCGAGCCGCGCAGGTCGCGGATGTGCCGGTCCATCTCGGCGCGGAAGGTCTCCGGCGGCATGAAGCGGGCGATGTCGAGCGCCACCACGAACTGCCCGGTATTGCTGCCCTTGTCGCTCGCGCCGCCGAATTCGCGCACGTCGCGGCCGAACGCGGCGCCGTTGAGCACGCCGCCCAGGATGCCGATGATCAGCGACAGCCCGCTGCCCTTGTGGCCGCCGATCGGCAGCAGCACGCCGGCACCGGCCGCCTTGGCGTCGGTGACCGGGCCGCCGGTCTTCGGGTCCACCACCCAGCCCTCCGGCAGCGCCCTGCCCTCCAGCGCGTGCTTGCGGATCACCCCGAACGAGGACACCGAGGTAGCGATATCGACCACCACCGGCGCCTCCTCGCCGGCCGGAATCGCCGCCGCGATCGGGTTGGTGCCGAGCAGCGCCTCGGCGCCGCCCCACGGAGCCATGTGGTTGGCGCTGGCCGCCGCGCCGTAGAGCCCGATCATGCCGGCGGCGAGCGGGATCGCCGCATAGATGCCGGCGGCGCCGGCATGGTTGGAGCGGCGCGAGCCGACCCAGCCGACGCCCGCTTCGCGCGCGATCTCGACCGCGAGCTTGGCCGCGAACGTCATCACCAGATGGCCCATGCCGTTGTCGCCGTCGACCAGCGCGGTCGCCGGCCCGCGCTGCGCCACGGTGATGGTGGGGCGCGGATTGATGCGGCCCTCGCGCAGGATCGGCATGTATTGCGCGAGCCGGGCGATACCGTGGGTGTCGACGCCGGTGAGATCGGCTTCGATCATGGTGGCGGCGACCGCGCCCGCGTCCGGCTCCGGCAGCCCGCAGCGCGCCAGCGCCTCGGCCGTGAAGGCGATCAGCACCGGCGCCGGAATGGTCGCAGCCGGTTTTGCGCTGGCGTCGTTCATCGCTCGCACTCGATTCCCATGATGGCGGCGGACCATGGCGCGCCGCGCGCGCGGCGTCGAGGGCGCGCTTGCCACCCGCGCGCCGGCATGCCACCTCAGCGGCCGTGGCCCCGTAGCTCAGCTGGATAGAGCATCAGACTTCGAATCTGAGGGTCGGAGGTTCGAATCCTTCCGGGGTCGCCATTTTCAGTAGAAACTTTAGATGGTTACCTCGCACCTAGACTGGGCGCTTTACAAACCGCCCGAAATCTGGGCGTTTTCCCGGGCGGTTTTAGCGGCCGCGGAGCGAGGTAACGGCTATGGCCAAGGCAAGGCAGATCGAGATCACCGATCATTCGGTAGGCGCCCTGCCCCTCGTGGAACGAGGGCCCGAACGCGAGTACCGTGACGCAGTCCTGAAGGGCTTCTCCGTCCGCGTAACCCGGCGCAGCAAGACCTTCACGTTCCGGGCCGATCACTGGAGCGACGGGCGGCGCGTCGGCTCACGTCGCGTGACAATCGGGCGTGTCGGCGAGATCCCGGCCGAGGCGGCGCGTGAGAAGGCGCGCGCGATGAAGCGCCACCTAGGCACTACGGGCAGTCCCGCCCTGCCGCCGTCGCCGGCCACGGCAAAGCAGATCACGTTCGGCGACGCATGGACGAAATACAAAGAGCACCTTGTCCGTGACAAGAAGAGCGTCCGCACGATCGCGGAGTACGAGCACAAGGTCGTCCGGCACCTGTCGGACTGGCTAGAGCGTCCACTCGCCGAGATTACACGCCAGGACGCCATGGACAAGCATGCGGCGATCACCGAGCGCCGTACGGTAGTCGGACGCCCTTCGCCGGCGGGCGCGGGACGCGCGCGCGCAACAGCTCCATACGCCGCCAACGGGGCGCTTCGTGTCGCGCGCGCGGTTTGGAGCTTCGCGCAAGACGACCTCGAAGTTCCCGGGCTATCCGAACGTAATCCGTTCCGAAGCAGGAGACTGTTTCACAGGGAAACCCCAAAGGCCGGGGGCATGGCCTCGCACGAGCTCGCCGCCTGGGCCGCCCAGCTCGCGCAACTCCCGCCGATGCGGCAGCTCTTTCACACGTGGTTTCTCCTGTCCGGCATGCGCGAGGACACCGTTTGCAACATGCGTTGGCAGTACGTCGATCTGGGCGCGCGCAATCTGCAGATACCGCAGCCTAAGGGCGGGAAGCCGATGGAGATTCCGCTGAGCCGGGCGATGGTGGCATGCCTGCGGCTGGCGTGGCGACGAAACGGTGAACACTTTCTGCCCGAAGGTGGCCGGACGGCGCCGATCCCGTCGCTCGGGCCGGGATGGGAGAAATC
>DASWSO010000700.1:0-1901 GCA_036402635.1 Xanthobacteraceae bacterium | reverse complement strand
GCCGGCGATCGGCAATCCTGCACCGCGGAGACACAGGCCGGCGGTCCTCCCACCTACGTTGAGCTGCTGGTGTGTCTCCAGGACGCCAAGGCCGCTAGTGAGTTGGAGAGCCGCGGCTCTGAAGCATTAGGTGACACCGGGCAGGGCCCCATGCGGTAGAGCGACCGTGGCCGAAAGATACAGATTCCAGTTCCGGTCGGTTTGAAGCCGAAAAGGTGGCTCCAGGCAGGGCGCCGCACCGACGATTCCAAGCAGCGGTAGCCGCAGCGAAGCCTGTTGGACTTCAATCTTGCATCTTCAAACGGTAACCGACGCCGGTTTCCGTCAGGATGTAGGAGGGTCGCTCGGGATCGGGCTCGATCTTACTGCGAAGCTGGCGAACGTAGACGCGCAGGTATTGCGCGTCCGTGCTCGCACTCCACAGTTCGCTCACAAGAAACTTGTGGGTCAGGACCTTGCCGGCGTGCTGCACGAGCAGACGCAGCAGCTCATATTCCTTCGGCGAGAGCTTCACCTCGGCGTCGCCCTGCTTGACGATGCGACGCACGAGGTCGACCGAGAGATCGCCAACGCGGAAGACCGGACGCTCTCCGTGAGTCTGCAACTGGTGCCGCAAGGCGGCGCGCAGCCGCGCCAGCAATTCTTCCATCCCGAACGGCTTGGTGACGTAGTCGTCTGCGCCGAGGTCGAGCGCCTGCACCTTGCCGGCTTCGTCGCCGCGACTCGAAAGCACGACGATCGGCACACTTTCATTGCGGGCGCGGATGGTCCGCAGCAGGTCGTGGCCGGACATATCCGGAAGACCCAGGTCCAGGATCACCAAGTCGAGCCTCTGCTTGATGGCTTCGAGTGCATCCTTGCCGTTTGCCGCATCGATGGTCTCGTAACCCTGCGTGTTCAATCCCATGCGCAGCAGCTTGCGGATCGGGGGCTCGTCGTCGACGATCAGCACGCGGAGCGGGGCGGCGCTCATGCGGCATTGCCCATCTGGTTGGATCGCGCGGGCACCGGAAGCCGGATGGTGAACACCGCGCCGGAGCGGTCGGTGCGGTTCGCCGCAGTCAGGTTGCCGCCCAATGCTTCGATGAAGCCGCGCGCAATGCCCAGCCCAAGGCCGGTGCCGGCACGGATCTGATCGCCCTTTTTCGCGCGATAGAATTTGTCAAAAATGCTCTGCAGGTCTTCAGGCGGGATGCCGCTGCCTTCGTCGAGGATCTGCAGCACCAGCTCGTCCCGCTCCTGCCAACCTTTGATCCGGACAATAGACCGGGCCGGTGCGTATTTGGCGGCATTGTCGAGGATGTTGAACAGCGCCTGCTCGAACAAAACGGCGTCGAGTTCTAGCATCGGCAACTCGGCCGCGAGGTTCATCTCCACCCGATGGTTCGTGAGGATCTTGCCGGCGCGCCGCAACGCACTGCCGACGATTTCCGCCACGTCGTGAGGCGCCTTGTTCGGAACCACGGCGCCGGATTCCAGCTTGGTCATGTCGAGGAGGTTGGCGATGAAGCGGTTGAGCCGCTCCGATTCATCGATGATGGTGGTGAGGAGCTCCCGCTTGGCCGCGTCGTCGAGCGCGGGCGAGAGGTCGCGCAAGGTGCTCGCCGAGCCGAGGACCGCGGCCAGCGGCGTCTTCAGGTCGTGTGATATCGAGGTGAGCAGTGCGGAGCGCAGCCGGTCGGTTTCGGCCGCCACCTTGGCGCGCTCGAGGTCCTCGACGAGGTGCACGCGCTCGATCGCGAGCGCTCCCTGGTCGATCAGCGCGTCGAGCAGCCTGCGCTGTTCCGGAGTCAGCAGGGCGCCCGGCTTGTCGCTGTCCAGCCCCACCATGCCGATGGCAGCGCGACCGGTCCGCATCGGTATGAACAGCCGTTTGGCACCCGGCAGAGTGTCGGAGCCGC
>DASWSO010000699.1:0-3394 GCA_036402635.1 Xanthobacteraceae bacterium | reverse complement strand
GCGGCCTTCGCCGCGCCCGCGCGTTGCGGCGCCCGGCTCATTCGGCGGCCCGCCGCGGCGCCGACGCGCCGAGCACGTTGACGTCGTCCGGATTGATCCAGGCCGGATCGGTCCAGCCGTTCTCGTCGTAATCGGCCATGCAGTCGTCGGCGAGCGCCATCATCTTGTCGAGCGAGCCGGTGCCGCGCGCGTTCCACAGCGCCTGGATACGGATGTCCTCGTGGTTGCCGGCATAGTTCATCTCGTAGAGCTCGTGGCGGCCGCCGAACTCGGTGCCCATCGCGTCCCATAAGAGCTTCATGATCTTGATGCGCTCGCGGTAGTCGACGCCGTTGGAGCCGCGCACGTATTTCTGCAGATACTTGTCGATCTCCGGATTGTTGAAGTCCTTGGTCGACGACGGCAGGTAGATCAGCGCCGAGGCGATGATCTTCTCCACCACTTCCTTGACCCGGCCGTAGGCGTCGCCGGCAAACACGCGGTAGCTCGAGCCGGACTGCACGTTCGGCAGCACGGTGTCGCCCACCCACGGCACCGGGTTCATCGCCATCGCGTCGGAGATCGCCCAGAACAGATTGCGCCAGGCGATGATCTCGCCGAGCATCGCCTGGTTACCGCGGAACTCGTCGGCGCCGGTGGCGTGCAGCGCCTTGGCGATCAGCCCGACCAGGAAGTCGAGCTTGACGGCGAAGCGCGTGCAGCCCTGGAACTGGTAGCCGGCGAGAAAGCCGGAGCGCGGGTAGAACACCTTGATCTTCTCGGGATCGCGGTGCACCAGCACGTTCTCCCACGGGATCAGCGCATTATCGAACACGAAGATGGCGTCGTTCTCGTCGAAGCGCGACGACAGCGGATAGTCCCAGGGCGAGCCCATCACGCTCGCCGCCATCTCGTAGGAGGTGCGGCAGAACAGCTTGACGCCCGGGATGTTCATCGGCGCGATGAACATCAGCGCCATGTCGGGATCGTTGATCGGCATCGCGGCGTTCTGGCCGAGGAAGTTGTAGTGCGTGATCGCCGAGGCGGTCGCCACCACCTTGGCGCCGGAGACCACAATGCCGGCGTCGGTCTCCTTCTGGATGGTGATGAACACGTCCTTCACATGGTCCGGAGACTTGTGGCGGTCGACCGGCGGATTGACGATGGCGTGGTTCATGAACAGCACGTTCTCCTGCGCGCGCCGGTACCAGCTCTTGGCGTTGTCGGAGAACTTTTCGTAGAACGCGTCGTTGGCGCCGAGCGTGTTCATCAGCGACGCCTTGTAGTCGGGCGTTCGCCCCATCCAGCCGTAGCTCATGCGCGCCCAGTAGGCGATCGCCTGGCGCTGGCCGATCAGGTCCTCGCGCGAATGCGCGACCCGGAAGAACTTGTGGGTGAAGCCGCCGGAGCCGGTGTCGGTCGGCGCCGCCAGCACCTCCTGCGCGGCCGGATCGTGCAGCGCGTCATAAAGCCGCGCGACCGAGCGCGTCGCGTTGCGGAACGCCGGATGGGTGGTGACGTCATCGACCCGCTCGCCGTAGATCCACACCTCGCGCCCGTCGCGCAGGCTTTCAAGGTATTCGGCGCCGGTGAAGGGCCGGTTCTTGCCCCGGATCAGGTCCTCCGGACGCTGGCGCACGCCGCTCATCAAATCCTCCCATGGATTCTCGGGCGCGGGCTTGAGCCCGCATGTTAGGGCGAGGCTGACGCAAACGTCCGCCGGCGCCTAGGCCCAAAGCCGGTTTTGCTGGAACGTTCCGGGCCGCATGCCGGTTGCGGCTGGCGCGCCCAGCCCCCTACAATCCCCTCGCGACCGCGATTTCCCGAATCGATCCAGCCGCAAGCGAAGGCGCATGGAAATCTTCCTGCAGCAGCTCATCAACGGCATCACGCTGGGGTCGATCTACGGCCTCATCGCCATCGGCTACACGATGGTGTTCGGCATCATCGGCATGGTGAACTTCGCCCATGGCGACGTGTTCATGGTGTCGAGCTTCATCGCGCTGGTGGCGTTCCTGATCCTGACCGCGTGGCTCGGGGTGAGCTCGGTGGTGCTCGCTTTGTTCGTGGTGCTGCTGGTGGCGATGACGCTCACCTCGCTGGTGAGCTGGATGATCGAGCGCCTCGCCTACCGCCCCTTGCGCGGCTCGTTCCGGCTGGCGCCGCTCATTTCGGCGATCGGCATGTCGATCTTCCTGATGAACTTCGTGCAGGTGGCGCAAGGCCCGCGCAACAAGTCGGTGCCGCCGCTGATCGGCGGCGAGTTCGTGCTGTTCGACCGCGGCACCTATGCGGTGACGCTGTCCTACAAGCAGCTGATCATCTGGAGCGTGACGGCGGCGCTGCTGGCGATCTTCTGGTACATCGTTTCGCGCACCGCGCTCGGCCGTGCGCAACGCGCCACCGAGCAGGACCAGAAGATGGCGGCGCTGCTCGGCGTCAACGTCGACCGCACCATCTCCATCACCTTCGTGATCGGCGCCGCACTCGCCGCCGTCGCCGGCACGCTCTACCTGATGTATTACGGCGTGGTGAGCTTCTCCGACGGCTTCGTGCCGGGCGTGAAGGCGTTCACCGCGGCCGTGCTCGGCGGCATCGGCTCGCTCCCCGGCGCGGTCATCGGCGGGCTCTTGATCGGGCTGATCGAGACCATGTGGTCGGCCTATTTTTCCATCGACTACAAGGACGTCGCGGCGTTCTCCATCCTCGCCATCACGCTGATCTTCCTGCCGCAGGGCCTGCTCGGCCGCCCCGACGTGGAGAAGGTGTGAGGTCAAATCCGGTCGATCGGGCCGTCAGTCCGGAAGCCGGGCGCTGCGGGCCCCGGAACGACGGCACCGTTATTGCTGGGGGCCGCGCATGACGACCGAGACAGCGCCGGCAGCGACCAGGACCTCGCCGCGCGTCGACGTCGCGCATGCGGTAAAGGACGCGGCGCTGGCGGCGCTGATCGCGTTCGGGCTGTTCCTGCCGCTGATCGGCTTCCGCACCGTCTCCAACATCCGCAACGAGCTGGTGCTGGAAACCCGCTGGCCGCTGCTGTTCGCCATGGTGGCGATCGTCACCGCCGGCCGCCTCGCCTACTCGCTGGTGCTGCATCCGTGGCTGCAGCGGCGCGCCGCGCGCGGACCGCGGGTGCGACCGACGCTGAGCGCCGTCGGGGCCGCGCTGGCGCGCTGGTTCGCTCCGTTCGCGCTCGGCTTCGTCATCGTCTACCCGGTGCTGGTGGTGGCGCTCGGCGGCACCCAGGGCGCCGTCAAGTGGATCGACAATTTCGGCATCCAGGTGCTGATCTACGTGATGCTGGCGTGGGGCCTGAACATCGTGGTCGGGCTCGCCGGCCTGCTCGACCTCGGCTATGTCGCGTTCTACGCCGTCGGCGCTTATTCCTACGCGCTTCTTTCCGTCCATTTCG
>DASWSO010000698.1:0-12376 GCA_036402635.1 Xanthobacteraceae bacterium | reverse complement strand
GGCCACCATCGAGCGCGAACAGGGCGCCAATGTGTGGATCACGTTTGCCATTCGCGAGGGCAAGAACCGCGAAGTGAAAAACGTGATGGGTCACCTCGGTCTCGCCGTGAACCGGCTGATCCGGGTGTCGTTCGGACCGTTCCAGCTCGGCGAGCTCGTCGAAGGCGCGGTCGAGGACGTGAAGACGCGGACCCTGGGCGAGCAACTCGGTGAACGCATCACCGCTGCGGCCGGCGCGGATTTCTCGGCGCCGCTGGTGGAGCGGGAAGTTGCCCCGGTCGGCCGCGCCGAGACGCCGCCTTTGAGCCGTCACCCTGTGGCGGCCGCGAAGCGGCCCTCGAAGGGCGACGGCCCGGGCCGTGCATCCTTCGAGGCCCGCGCAAGAGCGCGGGCACCTCAGGATGACGGAGCAAAGCCGCTGATCAAACGCCGCAACATCCGCCACAGCGACGCCGAGCGCATGGGCGGTCCGGAACGCGCCCGGCTCGAGAAGCGTCGCGGGCGCCGGCCGCATCCGGGCAAGACGCGCTGATGCGGGTCGTCGGCGGACGGTTGCGTGGGCGCACGCTGGCAGCGCCAAAGTCCTCCGCCATCCGGCCAACCGCGGACCGGCTGCGCGAGACGCTGTTCAACATCCTTATCCACGGCCATGGCGATCCGGTCACCAGCGCGCGCGTGCTCGACCTGTTCGCCGGCACCGGCGCGCTCGGGATCGAGGCGATCTCGCGCGGCGCCGCCTACACGCTGTTCGTCGACGACGGCGCCGAGGCGCGCGCGCTCGTGCGCGGCAACGTCGAGGCGCTCGGGCTCGGTGGCGTCACCCGCATCTTCCGCCGCGACGCCACCCGGCTCGGCCCGGCCCATCCGGTCGAGCCGTTCGGTCTCGTTTTCGCCGATCCGCCCTACGGCCGCGGACTAGCCGAGCAGGCGCTGGCGAGCGCGCGCGCCGGCGGCTGGCTCGCCCCCGGCGCGCTGGTGGTGGTGGAGGAAGCGAAAGACGCGCAGTTCGAACCCGGCGAGGGGTTCGAACTGCTGGAACGCCGCGGCTACGACGACAGCGAACTGATCTTCCTGCGCCACGCCGGGTGAAGCGTAAGCCTCAGAGCGTCGTTCCTTCCGCCCGGGCCTCGGTGTCGGCACGGCGGAGCAGCGGGTCGCTGGTGCCCAGCTCTTCGATGTAGGGATTGGCCTCGCAATAGACATAGATCGCGCAGGCGGACGCGATGCCGGCGAGCAGGAACGGGATGGCGGTCGTGCTGTTGAACGGCAGCGCGTTGATGTACCAGCCGCCGAGCACCATCATCACGGTGCCGCCGAACTCGGGGCGCGACCAGGCCAGGAGCGCACCCGCGATGATCCCGAGCCCGAGCGCATACGGAACCCAGGTGGCGACCTGGTTGCGGGCCGAAACCGCCTCGCTCGGGCCGCCGGCGTACAAGAACATCGCCGCAACCCCCGCAATCAGTCCGATAACGACGGCAGCCATCTTGATCTTCTGCAACACGGTGCGTTTCTCCCCGGAAGGCTAGCCGGTGACGGTCCTGATCAGACGCGCCAGGCTGGCCAAGTGCTCCCCGCTAAATCTCGCCACGTCAAGGACGATCAAACCGGCCAGAAGCAGGATGATCGTGAGCCACCGCATGGCGGGCGTTCGGTGTTTGCGGGCGCGCTGACGCCGCAAGTTTCAGGCCATCAGACGCCCGCCGCATGGGCCGCGAACCGGCAGGCTTTTCGACAGGCGCGCGGAACGCGGCGGCGTAAATCCGCCGATCCGGGTCGAATCCATCGGCGGAAAACCGCGCATCCTCGCGTCGGAGGCCGGCAACTTGACGGTCATCAAGGCGTTGTCGGATGGAGCCGGCACACTGCGGGCAAGGGCGCCTGCTCTGCCGCATCGCACGCCCGTGAGGAGAGGCGAATGAGCGAGCCAGGCCGCCATATCGTGTGTCCGCATTGCGAAAGCGTGAACCGCATCCCGCGCGAACGCACCGCCGCCAAGGCCAAGTGCGGCCGCTGCCATAAGGCGCTGTTCACCGGCCATCCGGTGGCCGCCACCACCAGCAGCTTCGACACCCATATCCGGCACAACGACATCCCGGTGGTGGTCGACTTCTGGGCGCAGTGGTGCGGCCCGTGCCGGGCGATGGCGCCGGTCTACGACAGCGTCGCGGCCGAGATGGAGCCGGAGCTGCGGTTCCTCAAGCTCGATACCGAGGCGGCGCCGGAAATCGCGACGCGCTACAACATCCGCAGCATCCCAACCCTGATGCTGTTCCGCGACGGCGAGGTGGCGGCGCAGCGCGCCGGCGCGGTCGATCCCCACACGCTGCGGACCTGGCTGCGGCAACACGCCATGGCCCCGGCCTGACCCCCACGCCCCGCGCTCAATCGCGAGGCTGATTGCGACATTTTAGTTCTTCGCGCCCCCGAAACTCTTGCGCTAGGCTGCCCGGGTGGGCCCTCGCTGCGTGCGCCCGATGGGGAAAGGCGTGCGCCCCCTTGGCGCGGGTTCCAGGGAGAATCGCATGCACGAACAGGACTTGCGGGACCTTATCGCCGAGGTGAAACGCGGCCGGCTGTCGCGGCGCGGCTTCATCCAACGGATGCTGGCGGTCGGGCTGACGGCGCCGATGGCGAGCCAGATGCTGGCCTACAGCGGCGTCGCGATGGCGGACAACGGCTGGGAGTACAAGCCCACCAAGCGCGGCGGCGGCGGCGCCCTCAAGCTGCTGTGGTGGCAGGGACCGACCCTGCTCAACCCGCATTTCGCAGTCGGCACCAAGGACCAGGAGGGTTCTCGCATCTTCTACGAGGCGCTCGCCGCCTGGGGCCCGGACGGCGAGCTGCTGCCGGTGCTGGCGGCGGAGCTGCCGAGCCGCGAGAACGGCGGCCTCGCCGCCGACGGCCTCTCAGTCACCTGGAAGCTCAAGCGCGGCGTGCAGTGGCACGACGGCAAGCCGTTCACCGCCGACGACGTGCTGTTCAACTGGCAATACGCCGCCGATCCGGCGACGGCCGCGGTGTCGGTCGCCAGCTACAAGGACATCAAGGTCGAGAAGCTCGACGACTTCACCGTGCTGGTGCGGTTCGCGAAACCGACGCCGTTCTGGGCCGACGCCTTCGTCGGCTCCCGCGGCATGCTGATTCCGAAGCACCTGTTTGCCGACTATAGCGGCGGCAAGTCGCGCGACGCACCGACCAACCTGAAGCCGGTCGGCACCGGCCCGTACCGCTTCACCGGCTTCAAGCCGGGCGACATGGTCACGGGCGAGCTCAATCCGAACTACCACATGCCGAACCGGCCGTATTTCGACACGATCGAGATGAAGGGCGGCGGCGACGCGGTCTCGGCGGCGCGCGCCGTGATCCAGACCGGCGAATACGACTACGCCTGGAACCTGCAGGTCGAGGACGAGATCCTGACCCGGCTGGAGAAGGGCGGCCGCGGCGTCGCGGTGATCACGATGGGCGGCAATATCGAGTACATCGCGGTCAATTCCACCGATCCGTGGACCGAGGTCGACGGCGAGCGCTCCAGCATCAAGACCAAACACCCGCTGCTGACCGACGAGGCGGTGCGCAAAGCGCTGGCGCTGCTGGTCGACCGCGGCTCGGTGCAGGAGCACATCTACGGCCGCACCGGCATCGCCACCGGCAACTTCCTCAACAATCCGAAGCCCTACGTCTCGAAGAACACCAAGTGGGAGTTCAATGTCGAGAAGGCCAACCAGATCCTGGAAGCGGCCGGCTGGAAGCGCGGCTCCGACGGCATCCGCGCCAAGGACGGCAAGAAGCTGAAGCTCGTTTTCCAGACCGCGATCAACACGCCGCGGCAGAAGACCCAGGCGATCATCAAGCAGGCCTGCCAGAAGGCCGGCGTCGACCTCGAGCTGAAATCGGTGACGTCCTCGGCGTTCTTCTCCTCCGACGTCGCCAATCCGGACACCTACACGAAGTTCTATTGCGACATCCAGATGTACACGACCACCATGACGCAGCCGGATCCCGAGCTGTTCATGAACCAGTTCGTGTCGTGGGAGATGGCCACCAAGGAGAACAAGTGGCAGGGCCGCAACATCGCGCGCTGGCGCAACGAGGAGTACGACGCGGCCTACCGGGCCGCCGTTGGCGAGCTCGATCCGATCAAGCGCGCGGCGCTGTTCATCCGCATGAACGATCTCGCCTGCGACAACCAGGCCGTCATCCCGGTGGTGCATCGCCCGCGCGTCTCCGCGATCTCCGGCAAGCTGAAGGCGCGGATGAGCGGCTGGGACAACGACCTGTGGGCGCTGCAGGACTGGTACCGGGAGACGTGAGCCGGCAGCCGGGGCTGCGGCCGCTGCGGACCGGATGAACCATGGGGCACTATTTCCTGCGGCGCGTCCTCTTGGCGGTGCCGAGCCTGCTCGGCATCAGCGTCGTGCTGTTCGCCGTGCTGGCGCTGGCGCCCGGGGACCCGTTCGAGGAGCTTGCCACCAACCCGAACGTGCCGCCGGACGTGCGCGCCTCGTTGCGGCAGAAGTTCGGGCTCGATGACCCGATCCCGGTGCGCTACGTGCGCTGGCTACTAGCGATGCTGCACGGCGACTGGGGCTTTTCGTTCGCCAGCCGCATCGACGTCGACACGCTGATCCTTCAACGGCTGCCGACCACGCTGTTCGTGATCGGATCGGCGCAGATCCTGGCGCTGCTGGTGGCCATCCCGGTCGGCGTCGCCGCGGCGACACGGCCGTATTCGCTGTTCGACCAGATCGCCAACACGCTCGCCTTCATCGGCTTCTCGCTGCCGACCTTCTTCACCGGGCTGCTGTTCATCCTGCTGTTCAGCATCCAGCTCGACTGGCTGCCGTTCGTCTATCGCGCCGACATCAGCGCCACCGGCCTGCAGTGGTACTGGGAGCACCTGCGCCAGGCGATCATGCCGATCGCCGTGCTGGGGCTTTTCCTCGGCGCATCGCTGACGCGCTATGTGCGCTCCGCCGTGCTCGACGTCATCCGCCTCGACTACGTCACCACCGCGCGCGCCAAGGGGTTGAGCGAGCGCGTCGTGCTGGTGAAGCACGTGCTGCGCAATGCGCTGATCCCGGTGGTCACGCTGGTGGCGCTGCAGATGCCGGCGATCTTCGGCGGCGCCATCGTCACCGAACAGATTTTTCGCATTCCCGGCATCGGCTCGCTGCTGATCAGCTCGATCCTCGCCAACGACACCCCGGTCGTGATGGCGGTGACGTTCGTGTTCGCCTGCCTCGTCGTCCTGTTCAACCTCTTTGCCGATCTGCTGTATGGCTGGCTCGACCCACGCATCAGCTACCGCTGAGGCCGGCTTGCCGGCTCCCGCCCGCCCGCGGCATTTCTCGCCGTGGCTGGAAGCGTGGCGACGCTTCCGCCGCCACCGGCTGGCGGTGGCGAGCGGCGCCATCCTCACCGCGATGGTGCTGGCGGTGCTGCTGGCGACGCTGTTTTGGAACGTGCCGATCAACGAGATCGATTTCACCGCGCGGCTGAAGGGGCCGTCATGGCAGCACCCGTTCGGCACCGACGACCTCGGCCAGGACCTGCTGGCCCGCATCCTCTACGGCGGACGCATCTCGCTCGCGGTCGGCCTCGCCGCCATGCTGATCGCCATCGGGGTCGGCACCGTGATCGGCGCCGTCGCCGGGATGTCGCGCGGATGGGTCGGCGCCGGCCTGATGTGGCTGACCGACCTCTTTCTTTCGCTGCCCCCGCTGCCGCTGCTGCTGCTGGTGATCTACCTCTTCCGCGATGCGCTGAAGGGGTGGTTCGGGCCGGAAGGCGGCGTCTTCCTGCTGATTGTGATCGTGATCGGCGGCCTGCGCTGGATGCCGGTGGCGCGGCTGGTGCGCGCACAATTTCTCTCGCTGCGCGAGAAGGAGTTCGTCGAGGCGGCGCGCGCGCTCGGCGCCAGCCGCACGCGGCTGATGGCGCGCCACATCCTGCCCAACGCGCTCGGCCCGGTGATCGTCGCCGGCACCATCGATGTCGCTGCCGCCATCATCGCGGAATCGACGCTCTCGTTTCTCGGCCTCGGGTTCCCGCCCGACATCCCGACCTGGGGCCGCATCCTCTACGACGCCAAGGACTATCTCGACATCGCGCCGCACTGGGCGATCTTCCCGGGTGCCGCGATCTTCCTTACCGTGCTCTCCATCAACTTCATCGGCGACGGACTGCGCGATGCGCTCGATCCGCGCCGGGTGCTCTGAAATGGCCGCACCCTTGCTGGAAATCCGCGGCCTCAAGGTGCACTTCGCCACCGACGACGGCATGGTGCGGGCGGTCGACGGCGTCGACCTGAGCATCGCGCGCGGCGAGACGCTCGGCGTGGTCGGCGAATCCGGCTGCGGCAAGACCGTCACGGCGATGTCGGTGCTCAAGCTGATCGCGATGCCGCCGGGGCGCATCGTCGAAGGCCAGATCCTCTGGCGTGGCCGCGACCTGGTGCCGCTGCGCTCCGAGGAGCTCAACCCGATCCGCAGCAAGGAAATTGCGGTGGTGTTCCAGGAGCCGATGACCTCGCTCAATCCGGTCTACCCGATCGGCGAGCAGATCGCCGAGGTGATCCGCCTGCACGAGAAGCTCGGCCGGGCGGCGGCGCGGGCGCAGACCATCGAGATGCTGCGGCTGGTACAGATCCCGAACCCGGAACGCCGCATCCACGATTATCCGCACCAGTTCTCCGGCGGCATGCGCCAGCGCGTGATGATCGCGATGGCGCTGGCCTGCAAGCCGCAACTGCTGATCGCCGACGAGCCCACCACCGCGCTCGACGTCACCATCCAGGCGCAGATCCTCGAGCTGCTGCAGGAGATGAAATCGCGCTTCGGCATGGCGATCATGCTGATCACCCACGCGATGGGCGTGGTCGCCGAAACCGCGCAGCGGGTCGTGGTGATGTATGCCGGCAAGGTGATCGAGGAGGCGCCGGTCGAGCAGCTGTTTGGCGCGCCGAAGCATCCCTATACGCAGGGGCTGATCAACTCGATCCCGCGGGTCGATACGGCGGCGCTGCGCAAGCCGCGCCTGGAAGCGATCGGCGGCGTGGTGCCGAGCCTGCTGAACCCGCCGCCTGGCTGCCGGTTCGCGCCGCGCTGCCGCCATGCGATGCCGGTCTGCACCGCGGCGCCGCCGCCGCTGCGCGAAGTCGCGCCCGGCCACAAGGTCGCCTGCGTGCTGTACGCCGACCACGGCAGCATGGCGGCCGCATGAGCGAGCCGCTGCTGCGCGTGCGCGGGCTGACCAAGAATTTTTCGCTGCGCGGCGGCTTGTTCGGGCGCGAGACCGATGTGGTGCACGCGGTCGACCGCGTCAGCTTCGAGATCGGGCGCGGCGAGACCCTCGGCCTGGTCGGCGAATCCGGCTCCGGAAAGTCCACCACCGGCCGCTGCATCCTGCGGCTGATCGAGCCGACCGCCGGCGAGGTCTGGTTCGAGGGCCGCAACGTCACCGCGCTCGCACCCGGCGCGCTGCGCTCGCTCGCCCGCGACATGCAGATCATCTTCCAGGACCCGTTCGCCTCGCTCAATCCGCGCATGACGGTCGGCACCATCATCGGCGAGGCGCTGAGCATCCACGGTCTGGCGAAGACGCGCGCCGCGTTCCAGGACAGGGTGGTGGCGCTGCTCGAAACAGTCGGTCTGCAGGCCGACCACATGCGGCGCTATCCGCACGAATTCTCCGGCGGGCAGCGCCAGCGCATCGGCATCGCGCGCGCGCTCGCGGTCGAGCCGAAGCTGATCGTCTGCGACGAGCCGGTGTCGGCGCTCGACGTCTCGATCCAGGCGCAGATCATCAACCTGTTGGAGGACCTGCAGCAGCAGCTCGGCCTCACCTACCTGTTCATCGCGCACGATCTCTCGGTGGTGGAGCACATCAGCACGCGCATTGCCGTGATGTATCTCGGCCGCGTGGTGGAGATCGCGGCCGCGCGCGACCTCTACGTCGCGCCGCTGCACCCGTACACCGAGGCGCTGCTGTCGGCGGTGCCGATCCCGGACCCGCGCGCCAAGCGCCAGCGCATCGTGCTCAAGGGCGAGATCCCGAGCCCGGTGCGGCCGCCGACCGGCTGCCACTTCCATACCCGCTGCCCGATCCGCCAGCTGCCGCTCTGCAGCACCGAGGCGCCGCCGCTGAAGGAGGGGCCGGATGGGCACTGGGTCGCCTGCCATTTCCGCGGGGGGTGATGGGTTACGACAAGTTCGCGACCCGGGCGGTGTACCCTCTCCCCGCTGGGGGAGAGGGTGGCGAGCATCGAAGCTGGGGGCGAGGGGATCAATACCGTGGTCGTATGAGCACCCGCCGCTTGCAAAGACTCGCGCCGGTCGCATGCGGCGCGAGCTTACCGACGCTAGTTCCGCCAGCTCGGATCGGTGCGGTCGAGGATGCGGAGATAGGCCGGCCAGTCGGCGGAGCCGCGGCCGGAATCGTGCTTCTCGTACTGC
Organism: Xanthobacteraceae bacterium; assembly: GCA_036402635.1. Classification (GTDB taxonomy): domain Bacteria; phylum Pseudomonadota; class Alphaproteobacteria; order Rhizobiales; family Xanthobacteraceae; genus DASWSO01. The sequence goes on along the minus strand of DASWSO010000698.1, from coordinate 3,917 downwards.
GCCGCCACCTTCTCGCAGACCGCAGCCGGGATCTCGAGCAGCGCGGCGCCGGTCGCCTCCATGCGCAGCTGGATCTCGGCCGCTTCCATCAGGTGCTGCATCAGGATGAACGCCTCGCGCGCCGTCTTGCCGACCGTGAGCAGGCCATGGTTGTGCAGGATCATGGCGCGGTTGGCGCCGAGGTCGGCGATGATGCGCTCGCGCTCGGAGAGGTCCTCGGTGATGCCCTCGTAGGGGTGGTAGCCGATGCGGTTATGGAAGCGCATGGCCTGCTGCGACACCATGCGCAGCCCACTCTTCAGGCCGGCCAGCGCCATGCCGGTCGAGGTGTGCACGTGCACCGCGCAGTTCACATCCGCGCGGCCGCGCAGCACGCCGCTGTGCAGCGTGAAGCCGGGGCGGTTGACGCCGGACTTCTCGTCGAGGTCGGCATTCATGTCGACCTTGACCAGGTTGGAGGCGGTGACCTCGGTCCACAGCAGCTCGTGCCGCTTCATCAGGAACTTACCGTCTTCGCCCGGCACCCGCATGGCGCAGTGGTTGTAGATCACGTCGTCCCAGCCGTAATGCGCGACCAGGCGGTAGACTGCAGCGAGGTCGAGCCGCGCCTGCCATTCCTCGGGCGCGATGCCGGCGGGCGCGTCGGTGACCTTGGCATGGACGTTCATCAATTCCTCCCGTTCATGGCTCGGCGGCGACGCGGTTGCGCAGGACGCCGATGCCGCTGATCTCGATCTCCACCGTGTCGCCGACCTGCATGTTCTGCGGCACGCCGTCGGTGCCCATCCACATCACGTCGCCCGGCTCGATGGTGCAGTATTTCGACACTTCGCTGATGTAGGTCGCGGCGTCGAAGATCATGTTACCGGTTTGGAAATCGTCGGTCACCTGCCCGTTGAGCCGGATGGTGGTGCGCATCGAGGCCGGATCGACGCCGGGCACGATCCACGGCCCCATCGGCTTGAAAGTATCGGAATTCTTGGCGCGCCAGAGCGTGCGGTCGTTCGCCTGCCAGCCGCGCTCGCTGACGTCGTTGCCGATGGTCCAGCCGAGCACGTAGTCGAGCGCGCTCTCGCGCGACACCCGCCGCGCGCGCTTGCCGAACACCGCCACCAGCTCGCCCTCGTACTGGAACTCGGGACCGGCATCCTTCGGCTTCACGATCTCGTCTTCGTGCGCGATCAGCGCGTTGTTGGTGCGATAGCCGATGTCGGGCCGCTGCGGAAACACCGGCTTGGTGCCGCGCTTCTCCGCCATCCGGCGGATGTGATCCTCATAGTTGACGCCGACGCAGAAAAACGTCGACGGGATCGACGGCACCAAGAGCTTCACGCCTGCGAGCGGATGCGACCGCTGCGTGCGCTTGTGCTCGCCGAACGGCGTTCCCTCGACCGCGGTGACGCGATCCTCCTCGATGATCCCGAACGAGGTTTGCCCGTCGGCGCTGAACCGGCACCATTTCATTGTGTCGCTGTCTCCATCGATGGCATCGTTATGCAATGTGCCCTCACCCGGCACGGCGCTCGCGCGCCGCGCCACCCTCTCGCCCGGTGGAGAGAGGGTATTCCTCGTGCGGCTCTACGCTGACGCACTTCCACCGGGAACGACTCACGCGCGGTTGCTGTGCAAGCCGCCGCCCGCAGCATAGCATCGCGGCGGAATCGGCAACCGGGGCTCGCAATATCAATGAACATGGCGGTGGAAAGCGGCGGCATCGGCGCCTCGGTGCTGCGCAAGGAGGATGCGCGCCTGGTCACCGGCGCCGGCTGCTACACCGACGACATCAGCTGGCCCGGACAGACCCATGCGGTGTTCGTGCGTTCGCCGCACGCGCATGCGCGCATCGCCGCAATCGACACCGTGCAAGCCGCCGCGGTGCCGGGCGTGCTGGCGGTGCTCACCGGCCGCGATATGCTGGCGGACGGGCTGAAACCGCTGCCGCATACGCCCTGGTCGGCGCATCCGGTCGACCTGAAGATGCCGAACCGCGACGGCTCGGCGCAGTTCAACGCGCCGCACTATCCGCTCGTGCCGGAGCGCGTCCGCCACGCCGGCGAGGCGGTGGCGATGGTGGTCGCGGAGACGCTTTTTGCCGCCAAGGCCGGCGCCGAGGCGGTGCGGGTCGACTACCAGCCGCTGCCGGCAGTGGTGGACGCGCGTGCTGCCGCCGCGCCGGATTCGCCGCGGCTGTGGAACGAGATCGCCTCCAACCTGGTGGTCGACGCCGAGGTCGGCGACCGCGCCGCGGCCGCCGCCGCCTTCGCGCGCGCCGCCCACACGGTGCGGCTCACCACCCAGATCAACCGCGTCGCCGGCGTGCCGATGGAGCCGCGCTCGGCGGTCGCGAGCTACGACGCGGCCGACGGCCGCTACACCGTGACGGCCGGCACCGCCGGCTCGGTGCGGCTGTGGCAGAACGTGGCCGCGGTGCTCGACGTGCCGGCCGAGAAGGTGCGTGCGGTGGTGCGCGACGTCGGCGGCAGCTTCGGCACCCGCGCCGGCTTCTACCCGGAATTCGCGCTGGTGGCCTGGGCCTCGCGCCGCACCGGCCGTCCGGTGAAATGGGCGGGCGAGCGCCACGAGATCATGCTCACCGACTTCCAGGCGCGCGACCTGTGGGTCGACGCCGAGCTCGCGGTCGACGCCGAGGGCCGCATCCTCGCGCTGCGCGGAGAAAGTTATTCCAACGTCGGCGCCTACAGCGCGTCGTTCATCCCGCTGCAGAAATCCACCGAAATCATGTGCGGCATCTACCACGTGCCGGTGGCGCACTGGCGGCCGCGCGGCGTGTTCACCAACACCACGCCGACCTTCGCGTACCGCTCCACCGGCCGGCCGGAGGCGATGTTCGTGATCGAGCGGCTGCTCGAACTCGCCGCGCATAAGGGCGGGTTCGACCGCGCCGAGATCCGCCGCCGCAACCTGGTGCCGGCCTCGGCGATGCCGTACCGCAACGCGTTCGGCATCGAATACGACAGCGGCGACTACCACGACGGCTTTGCGCGCGCGCTGCGGCTCGGCGACTGGAACGGTTTCGCGGCCCGCAAGGCGGAGGCGCGCACGCGCGGCAAGCTGCGCGGCATCGGCACCGGCACCTATGTGGAGACCGCGACCGGCTTCACCCGCGAGCGCACCGAGATCACGGTGCGGCCGGAGGGCGTGGTCGACCTTGCCATCGGAACCACCGCGCACGGCCAGGGCCACGAGACCGTGTTCGCGCAACTGCTCACCGATTGGCTGGGCGTGCCGGTCGCGACCGTGCGGCTCATCTCCGGCGACACCGACGTGGTCAACATCGGCGGCGGCTCGCACTCCGGCCGCTCGATGCGGCTCGCAAGCTTCATCATCCAGAAGGCGGCCGAGCGCATCGTGGAGCGCGGCCGCGAGCTCGCCGCGCACCTGCTGGAAACCGCCGCGGCCGATATCCGCTTCGCCGACGCGCGCTACACCGTCGCCGGCACCGACCGCTCGCTCGGGCTGTTCGAGGTGGCGGCCGCGGCGCGCGACAATCCGGCGGTGCCGGAGGAACTGCGTGGCCCGCTCGCCGCCGATTCCGACGAGATCGTCTCGGTCGGCAGCTTTCCGTACGGCGCGCATGTCTGCGAGGTCGAGATCGATCCCGACACCGGCACGCTGGAGATCGTCAACTACGCGGCGGTCGACGACGTCGGCCGCGCCGTCAACCCGATGCTGGTGGACGGGCAGACCCACGGCAGCATCGTGCAGGGGGTCGGGCAGGCGCTGTGGGAGAACTGCGTATTCGAGCCGGACACCGGCCAGCCGCTGGCTGGGTCGTTTATGGATTATGCGCTACCCCGCGCCGCCATGCTGCCGTTCTTCAAGACCGAGATCAGCGAGGTGCCCTCGTCGACGCACCCGCTCGGCATCCGCGCCGGCAGCGAGGGCGGCACCGCGCC
>DASWSO010000697.1:0-5228 GCA_036402635.1 Xanthobacteraceae bacterium | reverse complement strand
ATATTCCGATCGCGCTGCTCACGCTGATCGACAGCGATACGCAGATCCTGAAAGGCCGCTGCGGGCTGGATCTATCCAGCACCCCACGTAACGTTGCGTTCTGCAGTCACGCGATCATGCACGACGAACCGCTGATCGTGCAGGACGCGACGCGGGATCCGCGCTTCTGCGACAACCCCCTAGTCATCGGCGAGCCCCACATCCGCTTCTATGCCGGCGTGCCGTTGGTGCTGAAGCCCGGCATCCGGGTCGGATCGCTCTGCATCATCGACCGCAAGCCTCGGCAGCTCGGCGACGAGGAACGCGCCGCGCTTCGCCGGTTCGCCGAACTGGCGACCGAAAGCCTGCGCCATCACGAAACCGCTGCCCGCGCGGCCGCGCAGGAAGATGAGCTCGGGCGCCAGCAGGTGGTGCTCTCGCAGGCCCAGGAGCTCGCCCCGGTCGGGTTATGGGACTGGGATCTCGTCGCCAACCATACCCAATGGTCGGATGCGGCCTACCGGATCCTGGGCTGGGAGCCGGAAAAAGTCGACGCGTCTTTCCCGGCCTTCCTCAGCATGGTGCATCCAGACGACCGTGCCGACGTCGAGAGCGGCTGCCGCATCCTGCTCGAGCAAGGCGTTCCGGTACAACAGCGCTTCCGTATCGTGCGCCCGGACGGGCAGGTGCGTACGCTGGTCTCCCGCGGCGAGGTCCTCAAGGACGCCGCCGGCAAGTCGATCCGCGCGGTCGGGCTCACGCATGACGTGACCGAGCTGGAGCGCGCCGAAACAGCGCTACGGGCCAGCGAGGCGCGCTGGCGGCATGCGCTCGCGGCTGGCCGCATGATCGGCTTCGAGATCGACGTGGAATCCGGTTGGACCACGCTCTCCGAGCATGGCGGCGACGTGATCGGACGCTCGCAAGGTCACTACGAGGAGTTTATCGCCGAGACGCATGCCGACGACCGAGCGATACTCCACGCCGTCGTCCAAAATGCCCTGCGCGACGGCAATCCATGTCAGGTCGAGTTCCGCTTCAGCCGCCCGAACGGCGATTGGATGTGGCTGTCGATGTCCGGCGGACTCATTTCGGATGGGAGTCCCCCTTCACGCCGGCTCGCGGGCGTGTGCTTCGACATCACCGAACGCAAGAAGCTGGAAGCATCCCTGCAGGAGAGCGAGGCGCGGTTCCGCGACTTTGCCGAAATATCATCCGACTGGTTGTGGGAAACCGACGATCAGTTCCGCCTTTGCCGCGTGGTCGGAGACCCGCCGGAAGTGCTGGGTGTCGCGCTCCAGGACGTGATCGGGAAGACGCGTTGGGAAATCTGCAACGGAGACCCCGAATCCGCTGCCTGGAAGCCGCATGTCGATGAGCATCACGCGCTGCGGCCTTATCGCGAGTTCGAGTCGCAACGGCGCGAGCCCAACGGCGACGTGCGCTACCTGGTCAGCAGCGGCCGTCCGTTTTTCGACCGCAACGGCAAGTTCCTCGGCTATCGCGGGACCTCGGCGGACCGCACCGAGCGCAAAAAGCTGGAAGCGCAGCTGCAGCAGGCGTTGCGCATGGACGCGCTTGGGCAGTTGACCGGCGGCGTAGCGCACGACTTCAACAACCTGCTCACCATCATCCTCGGCAACGCCGAGAGCCTGGCCGACGCGCTGTGGGCGGAAGCGGAGCTGCAGCCGTTGGCCGAAATGGTGGTTGGCGCGGCCACGCGCGGCGCCGACCTGACCCGGCGATTGCTCGCGTTCGCGCGCCGACAGGCGCTCGAACCGAAGATCGTTTCGGTCAATGCGGTGGTCGAAGGCATGGTGGACATGCTGCGGCGCAGTCTGGGGGAGCAGATCGCGTTGCGCATCGAGCTGTCGGATTCCGTCGCCAAGGCCTTCGTCGACACCGGGTTGCTGGAAACCAGCATCCTGAACCTCGTGGTCAACGCCAAGGATGCGATGCCGCGCGGGGGCACCTTGATCATTCGCACGGCGGCCGTGTCAGTGCCGGAGCAGACGGTCGATCTCGCCCGGGGCGAGTACGTGGAGCTGAGCGTGGCCGACAGCGGCCAGGGTATTCCGGCCGAGGTGATGCGACACGTGTTCGAGCCGTTCTTCACCACCAAGCCGGTGGGGCGCGGCTGCGGGCTCGGGCTGTCGATGGCCTACGGCTTCGCCAAACAGTCCGGCGGCCACATCAGCCTCGACAGCACACCCGGCAAGGGCACCACCGTGCGCCTGCTGCTGCCGGTGGCGACCGCGAGCGAGGCGAGCAGGCCGGCCGACACGACCCGCACCGTAACCTCCGGCACGGAGCGCATCCTGGTTGTCGAGGATGAGCCGGACGTGCGCCACTACGTCGTACAGCAGCTCACGCGCCTCGGCTACAGCATCGCGGAAGCCGCGAGCGGGCCCGCGGCGCTCATCGAGCTGCGTGAGCACGGACCATTCGACCTTCTGTTCACCGACGTGGTGCTGCCGGAAGGGATGAGCGGGCTCGATCTCGCCGACGCGGCACGGACGATCCAGCGAGACCTGCGCGTCCTGCTCACCTCCGGCTATTCGGAGGAGATGGCGCTGGGCGACGGCCGTGGGGATCTCCCGCTGTTGAAAAAGCCCTATGCCCGCCACGAGCTGGCCAGCATGCTGCGGGCGGCGCTGGAGCCCGCCTCGGTCGCGGCCTGAGTACCGTTCGGATCGTACCCAGCAATCCGACCTGAGACCTCAGCGGCCCGTCCACACCGCTTCCCGTTTCTCCACGAAGGCACGCACGCCGGCGCGGAAGTCCTGGCTGCCATAGGTCTCGCGCACCAGGTCGTCACCGTTCGCGATGCCGGCATGCAGCAGGCGGCGGATCGCCTCCTTGCTGACCCGCATGGTGATCGGCGCGTTGCGCACAAGCCGTTCGCACAGCTCGGCAAGGCGGCCGTCGAGCTGCTCCGGCGGCTTCACGTCCAGCACGAAGCCGGCAGCTTGCGCTTCCTCGGCCGTCACCATGTCGCCGAGCAGCAGGATGCGCTTGGCGATCGACGGCCCGAGCGCCGCGACGATGCGCGCATAATTGTGCATCGACAGGCAGTTGCCGAGCGTGCGCGCGATCGGCACGCCGAAGCGTGTCCCCGGTGTTGTCAGGCGGAAGTCGCAGCAGGAGGCGATGGCGAGGCCGCCGCCGACCGCCCACCCCTCGACCACCGCTACGGTCGGGAACGGCAGCGCTTCCAGGGCTTCGAGATACGCTTCCATGGTGTGCTCGTAGCGGATGCCGTCTTCGCCGCCCCCGAATTCCTTGAACTGCCCGATGTCGGTGCCGGCGATGAAGGCCTTGCCGCCCACCCCGCGGAATACCGCGACCCGCACCTCGGTATCGGCTTTCAAGCGGGCGCAGACTTCGCCAAGCTGCTGGTACATGGTCCAGGTCATGGCGTTGCGCGCGGCCGGGCGGTCGAACCACACGGTTGCGACCGGGCCTTCCCGCTGCAGCCGGACTTCACCCTCGCTCATCTCGCATTCTCCTTCGCGCTTCCACGCGGTTTTCCCGTCCCGCAGCGTATCGCCTCCCGGCGGCGGGCGCGAATGGCACCCGTGCTAGCCCGGGCGGGCGACACCCGCTATGGATGTGCGGGCCAATTGCCACCGTCCCGGGATCGACATGACCCACATCCTGCATCGGCAAATCCGCCCGGAACTCCCGGTGGCGGTGCGCGGCGAAGGTCTCTGCATCTACGATGCGGAAGGGCGCGAATACATCGACGCGTCGGGCGGCGCAGCGGTGTCCTGCCTCGGCCACGGCCATCCGGACGTACTCGCCGCCATGCGCCGGCAGCTCGACGCGCTCGACTATGCCCATACCAGCTTCTTCACCACGGAGGTGGCGGAAGAGCTCGCCGAGACACTCATTGCCGACGCGCCCGCCGGGCTTTCGCACGTCTACTTTCTCAGTGGCGGCTCGGAAGCCGTGGAAACCGCGTTGAAGATGGCGCTGCAGTACTTCCGCGAAACCGGCCAGCCGCAGCGCCGCAATATCGTGGCGCGCCGGCAGAGCTATCACGGCAATACCCTCGGCGCGCTGGCGACCGGCGGGCATGCGGCGCGGCGCGCCACCTTCGCGCCGCTGCTGATCGAGACGCACCATATCGAGCCCTGCTACGCCTACCGCCACCAACGCGACGGCGAGACGGCGGAAGACTACGGCCGGCGCGCCGCCGACGCGCTCGAGGAGAAGCTGCAGGAGCTCGGACCCGAGACCGTCATCGCCTTCGTGGCCGAGACCGTGGTGGGCGCGACCGCCGGCGCGGTGCCGCCTGCGCCCGGTTACTTCAAACGCATCCGCGAGATCTGCGACCGCCACGGCGTGCTGTTGATCCTCGACGAGGTCATGTGCGGCATGGGCCGCACCGGCACCCTGCACGCCTGCGAGCAGGACGGCGTGGCGCCGGACCTGCTGACCGTCGCGAAGGGGCTCGGCGGCGGCTATGCGCCGATCGGCGCGACGCTGCTCAATCGCAAGCTTTTTGATGCCTATGCCAACGGTTCCGGCGCGTTCCATCATGGCCATACCTATCTCGGCCATCCGCTGGCTTGCGCGGCGGCGCTCGCGGTCCAGCGGGTGATCAAGCGCGACGCGCTGATCGACAATGTGAAGGCGATGGGCGCGCGGCTGCACCGCCGCCTTTCGGAGCGCTTCGGCAATCACCCTTATGTCGGCGATATCCGCGGCCGCGGTCTGTTCCAGGCGATCGAGCTGGTGGCGGATCGCTCCGAGAAGCAGCCGTTCGATCCGGGGCTCAAGCTGCACGCGAAGGTGAAAGCCGAAGCGATGGCGCGCGGGCTGATGGTCTATCCGAGCGGCGGCACCGCCGATGGCAGCGCCGGCGATCACGTCCTGCTGGCGCCGCCTTTCATCATCGACGCGCAGGAGATCGACACGGTGGTCGAGCGGCTCGGCGATGCCGTGGACGCCGCCATGCCGGCGTGACAGCGCTCGCGGTTGGTATAGTCTTCGACTTCAACCTCACGGGAGGGTTTTCGAATGTTCAAAGGTCTCGTTGCGCGGCGCGGCCTCGCGTCCGCCGCTTTGATGTTCGGCTTGGCGCTCGCAGCCGAGCCGGCGCTGGCCCAGCAGCAGCGCTTCGCGACCATCGGCACCGGCGGCGTCACCGGCGTTTATTACGCGGTCGGCGGCGCCATCTGCCGGCTGATGAACAAGGACCGGCAGAAGACCGGCATCCGCTGCTCGGTGGAGTCGACCGGCGG
>DASWSO010000696.1:0-5588 GCA_036402635.1 Xanthobacteraceae bacterium | reverse complement strand
GTCGGCTTCCTGGATGCGATCCCACAGCCCGCGCCACGGGCGGCGGCGCTGCAGGTCTGGGCGCGCGATCGCCAGCGACGCCCACTGACCGACGCTGAGCAGTTTCGGCATAACGGCCCGCAGCGCGGCGATTCGCGCCGGGTCGCTGGCCCCGATCACCGTCCGCAGGATCACCTCGAGCGTGATCTCCGACATCTTCGCCGCCACCGAGAATGGTTGGCCCACCGGCCAACTCGCGATGTTCGTCGCCGCAATGTCGGCCATCAGCTCGGCTTGCCTGGCGACCGCGTCACGATGGAACGGCGGCAACATCAGGCGGCGCCGGTCGCGGTGCACGTCGTCATCGATCACCAGAACCGAACTGTCACCGAGCAGACCGCGCAACATCGCGTTCGCCTCGCCGGCGTGAAAGACGCTCGGGTCTCCTGCGAACACCTTCTTGATCTCGGCGGGATCGGCCAGATAAACCATCGGCGGAACCGTCAGGGCGCGAATCGTGAAGACCTTGCCGTAGCGACGCCCGCAAGCCTTCACGAACCGCGCCCAGCGCCGCAGGAAGATGACCGTCTGGAGCCACTTCGGAAGCCGGGGCCCCGGCGGCAGCGCGTTCGAGGCTATTTGACTCATGCCTAACACGCTACCGTGGAGGTATGGCTGACGAGGTGACGATCGAAGAAGACGGGCCACTAATGCTGATCGGCGTCAACCGGCCCGACGCGCACAACCTGTGGAACCTCGAGGTGATCCAGGCGGTGTGCCGGGCGTGTAAGCGGCTGGCCGATGCCGAGCACCTGCGCGTCGGCGTCATCTTCGGTCACGGCCGGCTGTTCACGGCCGGGCTCGACCTGGCGTCGGTGGCGCCGCTGATCGCCTCGGGTGATGTCAGCGCGGTGTTCCCCGAAGACGGCCTGGACCCATGGAACTTCTTCGGCGAACCCTGTCCCAAGCCGATCGTCGTTGCGGTGCATGGCGCTTGCAACACGCTGGGCATCGAGCTCGCGCTGGCGTCGCAGCTTGCGGTGGCGGCCGAGGGCACGCGCTTCGCACAGCTCGAGGTGGCGCGCGGGATCTTTCCCTTGGGAGGCGCGACCTTTCGGTTGCCCGCTCGGCTTGGCGCGTCAGGCATGCGCTATCTGCTGACGGCCGAGCGCTTCGACGCCGAAACCGCGTTGCGAGCAGGCCTCGTCAACGAAGTCGTGCCGGAAGGCCGGCACCTGGACCGGGCCATCGAAATCGCCCGGCTGATCGCCGCGAACGCTCCGCTCGCCGTGCAGGCCGCGCTCGCGTCCGCGCGCGCCGCTGAGCGGGCATCTCGTGATGCCGCGGCGGAGGTGCTGCTCGAGTGGAATCAGACCGTGCTCGGAAGCCGAGATGCCGCCGAGGGCGTCAGCGCCTTCCTCGAGCGCCGCGACCCCAAGTTCGAGGGCCGCTGACAGCGGTGCACTGGAACTACTCTGCCGCCGGCAGCTGCCGGGGCCCGTCGGCTCCGCGCAGTTCTGGGTGTCGTGCCCGTTCCGTCATCATTTGTTGACGCTCCGCAGACGACACCACCGACGCCGTCGTCGTCTGCGGCTCGACCGGCTCGGTGGCCACGGACCCATGCTCCTCTGACTGAACGCTCACCTTGTACGTGCGCTTGAGCGAGAAGTGAATCTCCTCCGTCTCTTCGAACACCTGGCGCGCGCTACGCAGCGGTTTGGTCGTGGTGTCGATCGCGCTCGCGATGATCGGCGGCACGAACGGGCGGAGCCACCGCGCGGCGGCCTTGGTGACCACTGCGGGCAGGTTGTCCGATGTTTCCGCAGCAGGCAACTGCGGCGCCGGCTCGGCCACGCGCTCCGATCGCGCTTGCACCGGCGCCTCGAGCGCCTCCATCACTCGACGGCGCTGCTGCTCGCGGTCGATCTCTGCCTGCGCTTCGACCGCGACGCGGACACTTTCCAATTGCTGCTCGGCCCATAGTGTTTCGACGGCCGCACGAACCTCGGCTCGCTTGACCGCGATCGCGGTATCGGCCTCCAACTCGGCACGCTCCACCTCGGCGCGGGCGGTCGCACCGCGATCCTGACTTGTCTGACCACGCCACAGCTTGAGGATCAGCGGCAGGAGGATCAGCAGCGCGAAAAATACGATCGTCACCAGTCGCACCAACATCGCTCCTGGGCTCTCAAACGTGTAGTCGTTCATCGCCGTCCAGCGCGCGCCGAGGCCGTGGTCAACGTCCGTCCTCGCGGTATCGCGCGCCTGTTGCACCGCCAGCTGATGCGCGGCGATCTCGGAGTCGAGACCGGGCGCCACGCGGTCGCGATTGGTTACGGCATTGTCCAGGTGCCGCTGAGTATCGGCGAGAAAGTCCTTCGCCGTTCGTGTTTCAGGCCCGGTGCCGGGCACACCGGTGATGTGGGTCTGCGGGCAGGCAGGCGATGGGTTGTACTCACAGCGTGCGACGACGAGCGCTTCGTCGCGCTGACGGCCGGCCTGATCCACCGCGGCGTCGAGCGCAGTACGTGCCTGGCGCGTGCGGTCGAGCTCCGCCGAGGCCTGCGCGACGGCGGGTGTGGCGTCGGCGCTGCGTGCGGCGCGCTCATCGAGAAGGCGATCGATCGATCCCGAGAACAGCACCACCGCGGCGAGCTCACCGACGACGGCGCCGACGGCGAGCGCGACCGCAGCACGTCCGGCCACTCCCGGCCAACCGCGCGTCGGGCCGCTGGCGATCGCGCGGGCGATCGCGCCGATCAGCAGGCCGAAGGCGAACGTCAACGGCACGGTGAGCGTCATCGGCGCGTGCGTCGCCGCCGTGATGGCGAGGGTCGAGACAAGCCAGGTCAGCGCTGCTACGAGCAGCACCACAACGCCGGCGGTCACGTGCGTGGACCGCTCGTGCCGCTCACCGAGCTCACGCCATTCGCCCCCGCCGAGCCAAGTCAGCGATTGAGCAATTCTGTTGGCAGACATGGAAACTCTCTCCCCCACTTCGCGCCATCACGCCGGTGCGATTGCCCGAGATTCTCTCACAGCGCCGACCGGGCCGCTTCGCCGCGGTATCAAGAATTCGACACACGCAAATGGGCGACACGCGCTGCCGCGCCATTTCTGGTGGTTGCCTGACTGTTCTCCCGACTACATAATCAGCCGGTGACCCAACTGAAGAGCGGTGTTCGCGCGTTCGCCATTGTCTTGATCGCAGTCTTGCCGCTGCTAACAATTCCGATCGCCGCCGCGGATCCACCGCCGCAGGGTGCAAGCGTCACCGGCATCGAGCACGTGAACGATCGCTGGGACAAGGTTTCGGTCTTCTCCCCGTCGATGAACAAGGTCATCGTCAACGACGTCTTCAAGGCCCCGAAGTCGGGCGCTCCGACCTTCTATCTGCTGCCTGGCATCGACGGCGGCGACGACATCGCAGGCGGCGGCATCGCGCCTGGCGGCAAGAGCTGGTTCGGGATGACGGACATCCAGGGTTTCTTCGGCAACAAGAACGTCAACGTCGTCTCGCCGCTCGGCGGCCAGTTCAGCTGGTACACCAACTGGGTCAACGACGCCAGCAAGCAGTACCAGACCTACATGACGCAGGAACTGCTGCCGCTGATCAACAAGGAATACAAGACCAATGGCCGCAACGCGGTCGGCGGCTTGTCCAGCACCGGCGGCACCGCTGTCGATTACGCGATTCAGGTGCCGGGAATGTACAGGGCCGTCGGCTCCTACAGCGGTTTCCTGACCCCGTCCGACCCGCAGGGGGCCCAGCAGGTGGGGTTGACACTGTCGGGCGGCGGCCAAAGCGCAGACAACATGTGGGGTCCCGCGGGCGGCCCGTTGTGGGTGGCGCATGACCCGTCGAAAAACGTCGCGAAGTTGAAGGGCGTCGCGGTTTACGCCGCCGCGGCCTCCGGCGGGGTTGGCGAAGTCGACCGGCTACCAACGGGCTTCGGGCCCAATATCGCAGGCGGAATGATCGAGGGCATCGTCGCGGGCAGCACCAAGCAGTTCGCCGACGCCGCGGCCGCTGCCGGGGTGCCGATCACCTACGTCGTTCGACCTGAGGGCTCCCACACATGGGGTCTGTTCGAGTCGGAGATGCAGGAATCCTGGAACACCACCATCGCACCGGCGCTCGGGGTCTAATCGCCGGTGCGCGTGAAGGTTTCGTCGAAATCGACGCCTACCGGGCACGGCTCCGTCTGTTGTTGGTGACCGTTGCCGGTAAGCAGCGTGATCGGATTCTGTAGTGGTTGAGGCAGCGCGTACCGCCCGGTCTTCGTCACGCGCATCGGAGCGCCGCTGCCAGGGCACTCGGTGTCCAACGCGGTGTCCAAGATCCAGTTCCCGCCCTCGAATACCAGCGCTTCCACCGTGCCCATCGGTGCGTGGAAGAAGCTCATGCACCGATCGCCGGTGCGCAGGCAATCGGTACTGACCGAGAAGTCCGACTCTTGTTGTGGGCTGCCGTTTCTGAAGGTTCGTCTCTGGTGGTAGCGGCCATGCAGCGCTTCGGCGGGCGACACCACGCGCGGCCCCACGGTCGCCGGGTCGGGAAGGCTGTTGTTGACGTCGAGGTCTTCGGTGCGGGTGAAGGTCACGTTGTACTTGCCCCCGCATAGATTGGCGGCAGTCGCGGTGTATTCGCCGGCGAGGGTTCCGTCGGGACGTGGTTGCAGCTTGAACACCCCCCAGGTTTCGGCTTGAGCGTTGTCCCGGCACGGGCCCTTGCCAAGGGCTACGGCCCCCCAGCTCCCGCCCACCTCGTCGAACACCAGATCCGCCGCTAATGTGAGTTCGCCGCTCAGCCGTGACGCCGTCGCCACACACCCGGCGGGGCTGCATGCCGAGCGCAGCGCATAGCTGCCCGTTGTCGGCACCCCAGCCCCGGCCGGCACACCGTCGAGGCTCATCGGCGGACCGAAGTTGACGTTGTAGATACCGGTGAAGGGACCCGCATTCGACGCCGCGACAGGGGCACTGGGCGGCGCGGCGGCGCGCTGTTCGCCGTCCTGGGTAAGCCTGATGCCCGCGAACACGATGCCGGCGACGACCAGCAGCACCCCGGCCACCACGGCGGCGATGACACCGCGGCGGCGCCCCGGTCGCGTCTCGACGAGCGGTGGCGTAGGCGGCGCGGCAGGCGGCCAGACGGGCGTACCGCCCCCAAGGGACGGTTGAGTGTGCTGCGTCATCGGCGCCAACTGCGTGTCTTGGGTAGGCGAAACCGCCACTCCCTGGTGGCGGCTGAGTTCGTCGACGAACTGCTGACAACTGCCAAACCGATCAGCAGGCGACTTGGCCATCGCCACGGCGAACACGGGATCCAACTCAGCCAACTCAGGACGACACGCACCAATCGACGGCGGCGCCGCACTGACATGACACGTGATCACCACCGCAGGATTGGACGAGTCATATGGCGGCACCCCGGTCAACAGATGAAACGCAGTGCACGCTTCTAGGGTTCCCGACTTTGCGGTTTAGCATTCGCGACGCCGAGGTATAGCAAGTACCACGATGAATGTGGCGGCCAAAGCCATCGACTACCTCGTGAATCCACCGCGGATGTCTGATCCGGACCGCCTTCGGGCGGCGGTGTCAGG
>DASWSO010000695.1:0-1713 GCA_036402635.1 Xanthobacteraceae bacterium | reverse complement strand
GGTAGGCACTACGTTTCGGCATGCGTCGGGCGCCCTTCGGGAGAGCGCGGCGCTTGTACTCGCTGCCGGGCTGTTGGCTGGAATTCTGGTACCGGCCGCTTCCGCCCAAACCTATCCGACACGCCCCATCCGCATCATCGTGCCGTTCCCGCCCGGCGGCGCGGTCGACATTTCGGCCCGGCTTATGCAAGCCGGCCTGGAAAAGGTGCTCGGGCAGCCGGTGGTCATCGACAATCGTCCGGCGGCGAGCGGCGTCGTCGGCACTGACCAAGTGGTCAAGTCGGCGCCTGACGGCCACACGCTGCTGATGGCGTTTGCCACCCATACGGTGAACCCGGCGGTCAACCCGCGGCTGCCCTACGACACCGAGCGCGACCTCGCGCCGGTGATCCTGATTGGCAAGAACCCGCTGCTGCTGCTGGTGAATTCCAAGGTGCCGGCGCGTAATCTCGGCGAGTTCATCGCCTACGCCAAGGCCAACGAGGGGAAGCTCAATTACGCCACTCCGGGAGCCGCCAGCCAGGCGCACCTGATCATCGAATGGTTGAGCGGACTTGCCGGCATGAAGATGCAGCATATTCCCTACCGTGGCGGCGCCCCGGCGGTGCTCGGAACGGTCGCGGGGGAGACTCAGCTGACCGCGATGTCGCCCCTGGCCTCGCTGGCGCAGATCGAGGCCGGCGCTTTGCGCCCGATCGCAACCGGGAGCATCACCCGCGACAAGCAATTTCCCGATCTGCCAACCATCGCGGAATCCGGTTTTCCTGGCTTCGAGGCGGTGGCCTGGGTGGGGATGTTCGCACCCGCCGGCACGCCGCGCGAGATCGTGGACCGGCTGAATGCCGAGGTGAATCGGCTGATCAAGGTGCCGGAGGCGGTGGCCAAGCTGGAACAGCAAGGGGTAACGCCGGCAGGCGGCACGCCCGAGCAGTTCGGCGAGTTCTTCTCTGCCGAGATCCGCCGCTGGACAGAGGCGGCCCGTGCCAACAATATCCGGGCAGCGGAGTAGGTTTGCGACAGCCGGTGATTCAGCAAGTATTCAGGTCTCCCGGCGCAATATCAGGGCGAGAATGTCACTCTGGAGAATTCCATGAAGAAGCTTGCACTGGCCGCGCTCTCGGTCGCAGCCATTCTAACGAGCGCTGGCGCGGCATCCGCGCAGGGGTTCTATTTCGGCATTGAACCCCGCCAGCATTACGAACCCCGCCGCTATTACGAACCCCAGCCCTATTATGCTCCGCGCTACCAGGCTCCGAGCCCCTATTACGGAGGCGGAGGTCGGCGCGGGTATGATGGATATCAGCGCCGCTCCGCCTGCGCTCCCGGATGGAGCGTTCAGGATGGCGTCTGCAAGCCTTATCGGGGCTATTAGCGCATCCTTCGAAGCCCGGTTTCTCCCGGCCCCTCGGGCTGAGCACGCAAGGCTTCGCCCTGGAGGCAGCCTGGTCGATCGTGACGTCGCCGCCTTGGGGACATCTCCCGGGCGGCGGGCGTCGCCGTGTGTCAGGTCGGCCATGTCTCTGGGCCTGCCGCCGATCGGCTGCAGCCGAGGCCCTGCAGATGAGCCCGCACCTCGGGGTCATTCAACGCGACCTTTACCGCTTCGTTGAGTCCACGGTGCCCCGCCGCAACCGGCTGGAACACTCTGACGATCTTGATCGGCCGGCTGGGACAGCCGGCCACCGCAGCGCCGTCCTTGCGAGACACCAGGCG
>DASWSO010000694.1:0-4639 GCA_036402635.1 Xanthobacteraceae bacterium | reverse complement strand
GGCACCTCGGCCGAGCTCACCATGAAGACCGTGAAGCTCGCCTCCACGCGCTATCTCGACACGCTGCCGACGCAAGGCTCGGAGGACGGGCACGCCTTCCGCGACTTGGAGATGGAGCGCGAGGTGCATGCGATGACGCAGGCGCTCGGCGTCGGCGCGCAGTTCGGCGGCAAATATTTCTGCCACGACGTGCGCGTGATCCGGCTGCCGCGCCATGGCGCCTCGCTGCCGATCGGGCTCGGCGTCTCCTGCTCGGCCGACCGCCAAGCGCTCGGCAAGATCACGCGCGACGGCGTCTTCCTGGAGGAGATGGAGGCCAATCCGGCAAAGTATCTGCCGGAGGTGGACGAGGCCGCGCTGGGCGGCGAGGTGGTGGCCATCGACCTGCGGCGGCCGATGCGCGAAATCCTGGCGACGCTCAGCCGCCATCCGGTGAAGACACGGTTGTCACTCACCGGGCCGATGATCGTCGCGCGCGACATTGCGCATGCCAAGCTGCGCGAGCGGCTGGAGAGTGGGCAGGGGCTGCCCGACTACTTCAAGAACCATCCGATCTACTACGCCGGCCCGGCGAAGACGCCGGAAGGCTACGCGTCCGGCTCGTTCGGCCCCACCACGGCGGGCCGCATGGACAGCTATACCGAGCAGTTCCAGGCCGCCGGCGGCTCCATGGTGATGCTCGCCAAGGGCAACCGCTCGTCGGCGGTGCGCGACGCCTGCGCCAAGCACGGCGGCTTTTATCTCGGCTCCATCGGCGGCTCCGCCGCGAACCTCGCCGAGCACTGCATCAAGAAGGTCGAGGTGGTGGAATATCCCGAGCTCGGGATGGAAGCGATCTGGCGCATCGAAGTCGAGAATTTCCCTGCCTTCATCGTCATCGACGACAAGGGGAACGACTTCTTCAAGGAGCTCAATTTGGGGTAGGCTTGCGCCGGCCTCGTCTTCCCCGGTGATCGTCGACAATGCGGGCGAGGGCGCGATCGTGTGCGCGCATCCGCCGCGTGCTTGACACCCTGCGGCGTTTCGCGTCGATGCCGTCGATCGGGAATGGGGAACCAAGCGATGATGCAAGCGTCGGCGCGCGATCGGCTGGAGCAGGCGCTGGCGCGCATTGCAGACCCGGCAGGTGAGGGGGCCCGTGCCTGCCTGGCGGTTTACGCCGACAGCGCGCGCGCTGCCGCGGATGCTGCCGACGCGCGCGCGCGCCAAGGCACGCCGCTCGGGCCGCTCGACGGTGCGATCGTCAGCCTCAAGGATCTGTTCGACGTGCGCGGCGAGCCGACCCGTGCGGCTTCGAAGGTGCTGGCGGACTCGCCGCCGGCGGAAAGCGACGCCCCGATCGTGCAGCGGCTGCGCGCCGCCGGCGCCGTGATCGTCGCCAAGACCAATATGAGCGAGTTCGCCTTCACCGGCGTGGGCATCAACCCGCATTTCGGCACGCCGGCCAATCCGGCCGACCGCACGCGCGTGCCGGGCGGTTCGTCGTCGGGCGCCGGTGTCGCGGTCGCCGACCGACTATGCGAGATCGCGATTGGCAGCGACACCGGCGGTTCGGTGCGCATTCCGTCGGCGCTGTGCGGCGTCGTCGGCTTCAAGCCCAGCCAGTACCGGGTGTCGCGCGACGGCGCCTTCCCGCTCTCCTACACCCTGGATTCCATCGGCCCGCTGGCGCGCAGCGTCGCCGAATGCGCGGCCGCGGACGCGGTGATGGCCGGCGAGGTGCCGTCTCCGCTGCACCCCGCGCCGGTCGCCGGCCTGCGGCTCGGTGTGCCGCGCAGCGATGCATTGCTGCCGCAGGACGAGACCGTCTCCCGCGCATTCGCCGACGCGCTGGCGCGGCTGCGCGGCGCCGGCGCGCAGGTCAGCGATGAGCCGATCGCCCTGATCGACCGGATGATGACGGCCAATCAGAAGGGCGGCTTCGCGGCCTCGGAAGCTTATGCGATCCACCGCCATCGCCTCGAGCAGCGCGGCGGCGAGGTCGACCCCTACATCCGCATGCGCATCGAGCGCGGCGCGGCCATGAGCGCAGCCGACTATGTCGATCTCGTGCGCACGCGGGCCGAGCTGGTGCGCGCCATGGACGCTTGGCTGCAGGACCTCGATGCGCTGGTGATGCCGACCACGCCCATCGTCGCGCCGACCTTCGCCGAGACGCAGAGCCCGGAGACGTTCGCACGCAAAAACGTCGCGCTGCTCGCGCATCCGACGATCGCCAACTTCTTCGACCTGACCGCGATCTCGCTACCGCTGCCGCGCAACGGCGGGCTACCGGTCGGGCTGATGCTGATCGCGCGCAACGGGCAGGACCGGCGACTGTTGCGCATGGCCGCCGGCGTGGAGCGCCTGCTCGCGACTCCTTGAAGATGGTCGTCATTGCAAGGAGCGTCGGCGACGAAGCGATCCAGAGCGCAAGCGAAGTCTGGATTGCTTCGCGGAGCCTGTGATCGGGCCGCGCACAGCGCGGACCCGTTGGCTCGCAATGACGGTCCCCGACCCTAGTCTAGCGCTCCGGCGCGGTCATCGTGACCGTGAGTTTGCCAATGCCCTCAACCTCGCATTCGAGCTTGTCGCCCGCGACCGTCGCGCCGACGCCGGCCGGCGTGCCGGTCATGATCAGGTCCCCGGCGCCGAGCGCCACCGACTGCGATAGCTGCGCGATGATCTCCGGCACGTTCCAGATCATCTGGTCGAGGTCGCCGTCCTGCTTCACCTCGCCGTTCACCTTCAGCGAGATGCGGCCCTTCGCCGGATGGCCGATCTCGGCGGCCGGCCGCAGCGCGCCGCACGGCGCCGAATAGTCGAATGCCTTGCCGACTTCCCACGGCCGCTTGATGTTGCGCGACGCGATCTGCAGGTCGCGGCGGGTGAGGTCGATGCCAACGCCGTAGCCATAGACGTGATCGAGCGCGCGCTCCGGCGCGATGTTGCGGCCGCCGCTCTTGAGTGCCACCACCAATTCCACCTCGAAATGCAAATCCTTGGTCACCGGCGGGTATGGCACCTTGCCGCCGTCTGCCACGACCGCATCAGCCGGCTTGGCGAAGAAGAACGGGGGCTCGCGCTCGTCATTGCCCATCTCGCGGATGTGCTCGATGTAGTTGCGCCCGACGCACCAGATGCGCCGCACCGGGAAGCTCTTGGAGCTGCCGGCGACCGCCAGGGCGGGCTGCGGCGGCGGAGGAATGACGTAGCGGCCGTCTTCTGCGCTCATGGAATGTCGCCTTCGTGTCGGGTGCGATGCGGGCTGGCGCCGCAAAGGGCGGCGGAGTGCCGGAATGGCGAGCCGATAGCGGTCCGAACCGGCAGCGTCAATGCGCCGCGGCTACCGAGGCGGTGAGGGGTGTGAGGCGTGAGGTTGAGCTGATCAGCCGGCCTGCGCGACCGCTGCCGGCGAAGCCGGCTGCAGGCGGCGCTCCCAGCCGAGCGCGTGCGTCACGATCGTGTCGAGATCCTCGAATGCCGGGTTCCAGCCGAACCTGGCGCGCAACCGGCGGCCGTCGGCGACGATGGAGGAGGGGTCGCCCGGCCGCCGCGGCGCGTAGCTCACCGCGAAATCCACGCCGGAAATCCGCTTCACCGCCTCCAGCACTTCCAGCACCGAGTAGCCGCGGCCGTAGCCGCAGTTGAGCGTCAGGCTCTCGCCGCCGCCGCGCAGGTGAGCGAGCGCGGCGGAATGCGCGCGCGCAAGGTCGCTGACGTGGATGTAGTCACGGATGCAGGTGCCGTCGTGGGTCGGATAGTCGGTACCGTAGACGTCGATGCGCGGGCGCAAACCCAAGGCCGTCTGCACCGCCACCTTGATCAGGTGGGTCGCGCCCGGCGTCGACTGGCCGGTGCGGCCGAGCGGGTCGGCGCCGGCGACGTTGAAATAGCGCAGCACCACGTAGCGCATGTCGTGCGCTGCGGCGGCGTCGCGCAGCATCATCTCGGTCATCAGCTTGGAGGTGCCGTAGGGCGACATCGGCAGCGTCGGCGCATCCTCGTCCACCGGCACCTGCGCCGGATTGCCGTAGACGGCCGCGGTCGAGGAGAAGATGAAGTGCTTCACGCCGGCACCGGCGGCGGCAGCCAGCAGCGTGCGGGAGTTGGCGGTGTTGTTGCGGTAGTAGCCGAGCGGGTCGCGCACCGAATCCGGCACCACGATCGAGGCCGCGAAGTGGATGATCGCGTCGATGCGGTGCGCCTTCAGCAGCGAAGCCAAAAGCGCCTCGTCGCCAGTGTCGCCGACCACCAGCGGCACGCCCTCCGGCAAGGCGGCGCGGAAGCCGGTCGAGAGGTTGTCGAGCACGACCACGCGTTCGCCGGCGTCGACCAGCGCATGCACCATATGGCTGCCAATATAGCCGGCGCCGCCGGTCACCAGGATCGCCATGCGGACTGTCCCTCGTGTGCTGCCGCCACCGTTAACGTCGGCGCCATGAAGATACAGTTACGCCCAGGAACATGGCCGCAATGAGCGTTGGCAAAGCCTTAATGTGCTAGCAAGCGCGGCGCCGGCCGCGAGCCGGCGGAGTCGGCAAGCGGCATGCGCGAGATCCTGTTCATCAAGACCTCCTCGCTGGGCGATGTGGTGCACCACATGCCGGCGGTGACGGATGCGCGGCGGCACCACCCGGAGGCGCGGATTGGCTGGGTG
>DASWSO010000693.1:0-2683 GCA_036402635.1 Xanthobacteraceae bacterium | reverse complement strand
TTACGCCCGCCGCAAGGGCTACGCGGTCGGGGAGATGGAGCGCTGGCTCGCGCCGATCCTCAATTACGACCCGCGCCGAACCGAGCAGAACGCCGCCGCGTAGTTACTTGTTTCCGAGCGCGGCGACGTCGGGCAACACCAACGCGAAGCGGTCGTTGAGCGCAGCGAGCGCGTTGCGCTGCACCTCCGCCGCGGAAATCGTGCCGCCGGCGACCGGGTCCGGCAGGTCGCGCGTAGCGGTGGCGGTGGCGATCACTGTCGGCTTGAAGCCGAGGTCGAGGGCCGCGCGCGTGGTCGCCTCCACGCACATATGCGTCATGAAGCCGACCACCACGAGGTCCTTGCGGCCGGTGGCGTCGAGCCGCGCCTTCAGGTCGGTGCCGGCGAAGGCGTTCGGTAACGATTTCTCAACCACGATCTCGGCACCGGCCGGTGCCAGTTCGGCGACGATCTGGCCGCGCGGCGCGGTCGGGTCGAAGGCGCCGCCCTCGCGCCCACGATGCTTGACGTGGATCACGGCGGCTCCCGCCTGCCGCGCCTGGTCGAGCAGCCGGCCGATCTCGGCGATCGCAGGTCCCACCCCGGCCAGCGGCAGCGCGCCGTCGACATATTCGCGCTGCGCGTCGATCACCAGCACGGTCGCCTGACCGAGCTGCGGCGGGGCCGCGCTCGCGCCGGCCATTTCGAGAAGCGTTTTTGGCGCCATTAACCAAACCCTCCGGCATTCGCAGCGCGCGGAGTGTGGCGGAGCATGCCGGCTGCGACAAGGTGCCCGCCGATTGCCCGGGTTTTCCGCCGCAACCCAACCGATCGTTAAGCGCTCTCCGCCATGATCTAACAGCATGCAAGCAGGCGGCGGGGCACGGCAGGTGGCGTTGATGAGTTCCGACGAGGCGGCCCGGTCGGCACGCCCGGCCCCATCCGACGTGCTTGGCCGCGTACGCGCCTGGCTCGACGACCACAGCCACAGCGCGCTGGCGCAGCGCGTGGCCGGCACCGCGTTCCTGATCCGCGTCGCCAGTGCCGCCATCCTCTATCTCAGCCAGGTGCTGCTGGCCCGCTGGATGGGCTCCTACGAGTTCGGCATCTACGTCTATGTCTGGACCTGGGTGTTGCTGGTCGGCGGCCTGTTGGACCTCGGGCTCGGCCAGTCGGCGCAGAAGTTCATTCCGGAATTCGCCGGCCGCGGCGAGCTCGCGCGCCTGCGCGGCTTCCTCGCCGGCAGCCGCTGGCTAGCGGGCGGCGTTGCGACCGGCGCCGCCGTCGTCGCCGCCGTCGTGATCACCGCGACCGCGCCGTGGCTCGACAGCTACCTGGTGCTACCGCTCTACCTCGCCTGCCTGTGCCTGCCGGTCTACGCGGTCGGCAGCGTGCTTGACGGCATGGGGCGGTCCTACAATTGGCTGCACCTCGGCATGGTGCCGCCCTACATCCTGCGGCCGCTGCTGCTGCTCGCGCTGATGGGGATCGCCCAGCTCGCCGGGCTGCCGGTCACCGCCCAGAACGCGATGCTCGCTGCCGTCGGCGCCATCTGGCTTTCCACCGTCCTGCAGATCGTGCTGCTCAACCGGCGCCTCCACCGCGAAGTCCCGCGCGGCCCGAAGGTCTACGAGCCGCGCGTCTGGCTCGCCACCTCGCTGCCGATCTTCCTGGTGGAGAGCTTCTACCTGCTGCTCACCTATACCGACCTGATCATGCTGCAGCAGTCGCATTCGCCGCATGAGATCGCCGTCTACTATGCGGGCGCCAAGACGCTGGCGCTGGTGGCTTTCGTGAACTTCTCCGTCTCCGCCGCGGTGGCGCACCGCTTCACCGAATATCACGTCAGCGGCGACCGCGAGCGCCTGTCAAACTTCCTGGCGGAGTCGATCCGCTGGACATTCTGGCCTTCCCTGGCCGCAACCACTCTCATTCTGGTGCTCGGCAAGCCACTGCTGTGGCTCTTCGGACCGGAATACGGCGACGGCTATCCGATCATGTTCGTGCTGGCCGTCGGCCTGCTGGCACGCGCCGCGATCGGACCGGTGGAGCGGCTGCTCAACATGCTGGGCCAGCAGAATCTCTGTGCCATGGTCTATGCCGGGTCGTTCCTGCTCAACCTGCTCGGCTGCCTGCTGCTGATCCCGCGCTGGGGCGGGCTCGGCGCCGCAGTCTCCACCGCCACCGCCCTGGTGGTGGAGTCGATCCTGCTGTTCGTGGTGACGAAGCGGCGACTGGGGCTGCACGTCTTCATCTGGTGCCGCAAGCCGCAAGCTGCGGGATGAGGTGGCCGCTGTGCCATCGCGGCACAACGCGGCGGCGCGGATCTTGAATCAAGTGCCGCATCTACGCGAGCCCACGAGCCGTCATGGCCTACCCCGTGCCACACCTTTTCGCTGCCGATTCGCCTGCGGACACTCTGCCGCGGCATGAGGCTGCCGACGTCGTATCCTCGGCCCCGGCCGGGATGCCGATCCGGGTGGAATGGCGCGATTCGCTCGCCTGGGCGGCGTTGCGCGCGCCTTGGGACGATCTCGCCGGGCGCGCGCTCGAAGCCAACGTCTTCTATGAGCCCGGCTTCGCGATACCGGCGGCCCGGGTGTTCGGGCGCGAGATCGGCGCGGTGTTGGTGTGGTCGCTGCAGCAGCCGATCCGGCTGCTCGGTTTCTTCCCTGGACGCGTCGAACCGGCCCGCTACGGCATC
>DASWSO010000692.1:0-6365 GCA_036402635.1 Xanthobacteraceae bacterium | reverse complement strand
ATCAGCAGGATGTCGGGGTCGTGCACGAGCGCGCGGCTGATGGCGGCGCGCTGCTGCATGCCGCCCGAAAGCTCCATCGGATACTTGGTCTCGAACTCGGCCAGGCCGACCATGCGCAGGAGGTCGCGGGCGCGGACGCGTGATGCGGCCTGCGGCAGCCCCTGAATCTCGGCCGGCAGCATCACGTTGTCGAGCACGGTGCGCCACGGCAGCAGCACCGGGTTCTGGAACACGAAACCGATGTCCTTGCGCGGACGGTCGACGGTGGTGCCGGCGAGCTTGACGACGCCGCGCGTCGCCGGAAGGAGCCCGGCGAGAATTTTCAGCAGCGTGCTTTTGCCGCAGCCGCTCGGCCCGACGATGGTGACGAATTCACGGGTGCCGACCGAGAGCGAGATGTCGTTGAGCGCATGGACGCGCTCGTTGCGAACGGTGACGAAGGTCTTCTCGAGATGCGCGAGCTCGATGATGGGCGCCGCCGGAGCAGCCGACGCAGCCGCGCCCACCGCCGCAGCCGCCGCGTATTCGCCTGCCGCGACGCTCATCCGAATGCGTCCTCCATCCGCGCGTATTCCGCGCTTGTTGGCGTTCCGGCGTGGCGCCCGGCCGTCCGGGCTCGCCTGCCGGCATCCTGTTTGGCATTTCCGCAGCCGATGGCCAAGCCATCGTCGCGCCGGCGGGCCATTGTCACGACTGTTGGTTGCTGTAACTCAGTCGCACGCCGCCTTGCGGCGGAACGGATGGACGAGGTCACGCGTGAGCGGTTTGAAATGGCTGCTGCTGGTGCTGCTGCTCGGCTATGCCGGGCTGCTCGCGGTTCTCTATCTCACCCAGCGGTCGCTGATGTATTTCCCGGATCCGGTGCGGCGTTCGCCGGCGACGGCCGGATTGCCGCAGGCCGAAGAGGTCGAACTGCGCGCCTCCGACGGCGAGCGGCTCACCGCCTGGCACATCGCGCCCGCGCCGGAACGGCCGCTGATCCTCTACTTCCAGGGCAACGGCGGCGGGCTCGACCTGCGCGCCAGGCGTTTCGCCAGGCTCGCCGCCGATGGCTTCGGCGTGCTGGCGCTGAACTATCGCGGCTACGGCGGCTCCAGCGGCACGCCGAGCGAGGCCGGCATCCTCCGCGACGCTGCAGCCGCGTATGAATTTGCCGCGGCGAAGTATCCGGCTGAGCGCATCGTCGTCTGGGGCGAGTCGCTCGGCACCGGCGTCGCGGTTGCGGTCGCTGCGGAGCGGGAGGTCGCGCGCGTGGTGCTGGAGTCGCCGTTTACCTCGACCGCCGATGTCGCCGCCGCGATCTACTTCTTCGTGCCGGTGCGCCTTTTGATGCACGACCAGTTCCGCTCCGATGAGCGCATCGTCCGCGTCACCGCGCCGGTGCTGATCCTGCACGGCGAGCGCGACGTGACGGTGCCGATCCGCTTCGCCGAGCGCCTGTATGCGATGATCAAGGGTCCGAAGCGGTTCATCCGCATGCCGGACGTCGGCCACAACGACCACGACAACCACGGCGCGCTCGCCTTGGTGCGCAGCTTCCTCGCCGGTGAGGTGGAGTGACGCATGACGCATCGACGTAACGCCGGCACTCTCAACTCTACATCCTGAGGGGCGCTGCGGTCAGAACGTCTGGTACTGCTGGCCGGCGCGGCCGCCGACGCGGCCGAAGCCGGCTTTGGCGGGCTCGTAGTTCTGACTCAGGTTGAGCGCTTTGGCGTAGGAGCCGGCTGCTTTCTCCTTGTCGCCGAGCCGCTCGTAGGCGAGGCCGCGGCTGGTCCAGGCCTGCAGGCTGTCGGGATCGATCTGCACCGCGTCGTCGAGGTCGGAAGCGGCGGCTTTGTGGTCGTTGATCGCCAGATAGCTGAGCGCGCGCGCCACCAGCGCCTCGGACTTCTGCCCGGTCAGCCCGGCTGCGGTGGTGAAGTCGTCGATCGCGAAGTTGTGCTGCTTCTGCGACTGGTAGAGCAGGCCGCGATTGTAATAGGCCTCGCCGTTGTCGGGGCGCGCCGCAATCGCCTTGTTGAAGTCCTGGAACGCCAGCATCGCCTGGTTCTGCAGCCGGTAGACGATGCCGCGGCCGAGGTAGGCGGCCGCATAGTTGGCGTCGATCTCGATGGCACGATTGTAGTCGGCGAGCGCGAGGTCATACTGCTTGGTCTGGCGGTGCACCAGCCCGCGATTGGCATAAGCCTGGGCGTAGTTCGGATCGAGGCTGATCGCCTTGTTGAAATCGGCGAGCGCCTCCGGATTGCGCCCGGAGCGGCCGAGCGCGACGCCGCGCACGTTGTAGGTCTGCGGATCGTTCGGGTTGCGCTGGATCACGTCGGTGAGCGACGCGATGTTGGCCGGCGACGCGACCGTCGCGCTGTCCTCTTCGGGCGTGCCAGTGGAGGTCAGGCTGCCGATGGTGCTGCAGCCGGCGAGCGCCGCGGCGAGCGCGGCCGGCAGCAGGACGCGCAGGCGCCAGCCTTCACCACCGGTCGTGTGCAGAGTCATCGGCCGCGTCTCGCCAAAGGTCCCGGGTTCGCGCGGGCTTTCGCCTTGGTCACCGGGGAATGCGGCGATGTTGGGACGAGCCGCCGCCGGACGCGCCAGGCAGCAAGGCTGCGCGACGGTGGCAGACCGGTCAGCGGGGCGCCGGCGTCGGCGGGGCCGGGATCAGCCCTTCGCGCTGGGCGCGCTTGCGCGCGAGCTTCCGGGCGCGGCGCACGGCTTCGGCTTTCTCGCGGGCCTTCTTCTCGGACGGCTTCTCGTAATGGCCGCGCAGCTTCATCTCGCGGAAGATGCCCTCGCGCTGCATCTTCTTCTTCAGCACCTTGAGAGCCTGGTCGACATTGTTGTCGCGAACGAGAATCTGCACGCCTGTTTCCCTTGTGAAGTGCCAAATCTGGATGAGGACCGCCGGGGCGCAGCATAAACACGCGCTGCCGAAACGCCGCCGCCGAGCGCGCCGGCCTATATCAGAAATAGTGACGCAAGGCTATGGTCTGCGTACGTTTTCCGGCCGGATCAGGCGCGTCACATGGCCCATCTTGCGGCCCGGCCGCGTGGTCGCCTTGCCGTAGAGGTGCACGGCCGCGCCGGGCACGTCGAGCCATTTGGAAGCCTCGGCGTATTCGTCGCCGATCAGGTTGATCATCTCGACCGTGCCATGGCGCACCGGCCGTGCCAGCCGCCATCCGGCCACGGCGCGGATATGCTGCTCGAACTGCGACACCGAGGCGCCGTCCAGCGTCCAGTGCCCGGAATTGTGTACGCGCGGCGCGATCTCGTTGACCAGCACGGTGTCGCCCTCAGCGCCGGGAACGAGGAACATCTCGACCCCCATGACACCCACATAGTCGAATGCGGCCGCGAGCTGCTCGGCGATGCGGCGCGCCTCGGCGGCGACCGCCGGCGAGACCTCCGCCGGCGCCCGCGAGATCTTCAGGATGTGGTCGCGGTGCTCGTTTTCGGTGACGTCGAAGCACGCGACGGTGCCGTCGCGGCCGCGCGCAACCACGACCGAAAGCTCCTTGGAGAATGGCACGAAGGCTTCCAGGATCGAGGGCTGCTCGCCGACCGCGTTCCAGGCGGCATCGAGCTCGGCGGCGCTGCGCAGCATCGCCTGGCCCTTGCCGTCGTAGCCAAAGCGGCGCGTCTTCAGCACCGCCGGCAGCCCGATTTTGGCTACGGCACGCTGCAGCGCGGAGATGGAATCGACTGCTGCGAAGGCAGCGGTGACAATCCCCCGCTCGGCCAGAAAGCTCTTCTCGATCAGCCGGTCCTGCGTGGTCGCCAGCACCGCCGGATCGGGCAGCACCGGCCGGCGGCTGGCCAGGAAGCGCGCGGTCTCGGCCGGAATGTTCTCGAACTCGTAGGTGACGACGTCGACGTCGGCGGCGAAGCGGTCGAGCGCCTCGGTGTCGGTGTAGTCCGCCACGGTGGCGCGGCGCACCACGTCGAAGGCCGGCGACTGCGGATCGGGGGAAAACACGTGGCACTTGAGCCCGAGCCGCGCCGCCGCCAGCGCCAGCATGCGGCCGAGCTGTCCGCCGCCCAGGATGCCGATGGTCGCGTCGCCGCCGAGCGGGCGTCCCGCGCTCATGCGGGCTCCGGGTCCGACGGCTTCTCGGCGACGGCCTCGGTCTGGTGCCGCCGGTGCGCCTCCAGGCGCTCCGCCAGCGCTGCGTCATTCAACGCCAGCACGCTGGCAGCCAGCAGCGCGGCATTGATGGCGCCGGCCTTGCCGATCGCCAGCGTGCCGACCGGGATGCCGGCCGGCATCTGCACGATGGAATAAAGCGAATCGACGCCGGACAGCGCCTTCGACTCCACCGGCACGCCGAACACCGGCAGCGTGGTCAGCGACGCCGCCATGCCGGGCAGGTGGGCGGCGCCGCCCGCACCGGCGATGATGACGCGGAAGCCGGCCGCCTTGGCGCCCTTGGCGAAGGCGTAGAGCCGCTCCGGGGTGCGATGGGCCGAGACGATGCGGGCGTCGTAAGCCACGCCGAGCGCGGCGAGCGTTTCGGCCGCGTGCTTGAGCGTCGCCCAGTCGGACTGGCTGCCCATGATGATGGCGACGGGCGCCTGCGCCATGACGTCCCTTCGGGAGCCTCGGAAAGAAGGCGCGGGATTATCGGAATCACCCATTGGTGGCAAGCGCGCCGGGCCGACTATCCTCGGCAAACTGATTCTCGCTTAACGCATGGTCCCGATGCCCGAATCCCGACCGAAAGGCGCCCGTCCGCGACTGTCTCCCGACCGTGCGGGCGCGCGGGCGCCAGCCGACGCGCGGACGGATACCGAGCCGCAACCGGCGCGCGAGGCGGCCGTTCTGGTGCAGCTCTCGGCCGAGGTTGAGGCGCTACGGGCCGAACTCGCCGCCGCCCGCGCCCAGATGGCCGAGCTGGAAGCCCGCGCCGAGATCGATCCTCTGACGCAGGTGTTCAACCGGCGCGGCTTCGACCGCGAGTTCGCCCGCGCGCTCTCCTTTGCCAAGCGCTACGGCACCGCGGCGGCCCTGATCTGCCTCGATCTCGACCGATTCAAGCCGGTCAACGACACCCATGGCCATGCGGCCGGCGACGCGGTGCTGCAGGCCATTGCCGGTGCGTTGGCGCGCCACGTGCGGGCTTCCGACCTGGTGGCGCGGCGCGGTGGCGACGAGTTCGCGGTGCTGCTGTGGAATGTCACCGCTGCGGCTGCCGACGCCAAGGCAGAGGGGCTGGAGCGGGCGGTCGCAGCCACGACGGTACCATGGGACGGCGGATGGCTGGTGGTCCAGGCTTCCGCCGGCGTTGCCCTGCTCGACCCCGCCGAAACCGCGGCGGCCAATCTGGACCGCGCCGATCGCGCCATGTACGCCCGCAAGGCGGCGCGGACACGCGGCGCCGATCCGGCCGCCGGGCCGAAATTCACGCGATAATGTCGGGGGTTAGCTGGTCCTCGATGAAGGTCATGCGGTCCTTCAGGTAGAGCTTGCGCTTCTTCAGCCGCTGCACCTGCAGGATGTCGGAGCCGGGCACGTTGCCGAGCGCTTCGATCGCCGCATCGAGATCGCGATGCTCCTGGCGCAGGCGCGCCAGCGCCGCTTCGAGTTCGCGCCGTTCATCATTGGTCATTGCCGCCGCGACACCGACTGGAGCCGGCCGCCCCCGGCCGCCGGAGACAGTATCGCCTCAAGGCCCGCCAGCCAGCAAGCATGTCGGTGGATTTGCTGCGCCGCACAAACGTCTCCGGTTCAGTTGGAATCCATTTTGAGGTACACTGTGAGAGTCAGGCCACAATCTGGCAGAAGGAGACATTGCCGATGTCCATTCAAACGCACCTTGCGGAGCTTGAGGCACAGCATCGCGCCCTCGAAAGCCAACTCGCTGACGCGATTGCCCACCCCTCGACCGACGACTGTGAAATCACGTCGCTGAAGCGCCGCAAGCTGCAAGTGAGGGACCAGATTGAGCGTTTGAAACACGAGGCGCTGGAAACCGTCCATTAGACGGCCCGCGTAAGCGTCGACAGCAAAGGGTTGCGGCGCCTCGTCGGCGTCGCCATTGACCTGTTACCTCCTGCACGGGCGTGGCGGCGCCCGGGCCGCGAATTCCTTTTTGCGCCTGAATCCACCGTGCAGGCATTGGCGCCGGGCCGGTTTTCCCCACCCGAAGTTGCCCCGCGGCCGCTCCCTCCTCCATAAACGCGCCGATTCGCTGGGACGCCCACGACATCGGCCGGAAATCGTCCGCCGCTAGGGTGCGCGTCGCGGCAGTCGCGAAACGATGTGAGAGACGATGCGTGAGTGAGTCCGACGCTCCCGGGAACGGCGTCGCGTTACGCCCCTACGATCCGACCGACGAAGCCGACGCCATCGAGCTGTGGCGGCGGAG
>DASWSO010000691.1:0-3204 GCA_036402635.1 Xanthobacteraceae bacterium | reverse complement strand
GCAGCGAATCCGCTAGCTTCGAGCCCTTCGCCACCGGCCACCCGTAAGGCGCGGTATCGAAGATTTCCCCAGCCGGCTCCAGCACCCCTCCAGACGTCTTGATCGCAAACCCCGTCGCCGGTGAATCCGCCGACATCGCATCGACTTCCCCGTTGATCAACGCCGCATTCAGGTCGTCCTGGCTGACAAAGACGACCTTCTGGATCGCCGCATTGCCCGCCTCCGTGCACGCTTGGCTCTTGGCCGGGATCTCCTCGGTCTCCTGAAGCGCGGCGTACTGCACGCCGACTCGAAGGCCGCACGCGTTGTTCGGATCGATCCCCGCCCCCGCCTTCTGCGCCCACAAGAACCCCGCCTGGAAGTACGTCACGAAGTCCGCCTGTTCCTGGCGCTCCTTCGTGTCGGTGAACGACGACATCCCCACGTTGAAGTCCCCCGCCCGCACTGACGGGATGATCGCCTCGAACGCCGTCTCCCGGTACTCCGGCGCCAACCCCAGTGTCCGCGCAACCGCATTCATCAGGTCCACGTCGAAGCCCACGATCTGACCGGAGGTGTCCTTGAATTCGTTTGGCGGATAAGGAGTATTGACCCCGATCACCAGCCGGCCCGTCGACCTGATCTCTTCGGGCACCGTCACCGCGATCGACTCCACCGCCCCCGGCGCAGGCGTCGCCGTCGACGAACTCTCCGCCACAGTCGCCGGCCGCGTATCGCCGCGTTTCGGCCCGCCCCACAACTGCCATGCCCCGACCAAGCACGCCGCAATCACCAACACCGCCGCGGCCGCCACCGCCAGGACGCGCTTCGACACCCGCTGCCGCGACGGCGCCCGCCGCGCCGAATGCCGGCCACTGCGACCCGCGGTGCGCACCGGCGTTTCCAGCGCGCGCCGCGCCGCAGCGGCCAATTCGCCAGCCGTCTGATACCGCTTCGCCGGCTTCTTCGCCATGCCCTTGGCGATGACCTCGTCGTACGCCTTCAACTTCGGATCGATCGCCGACGGGCGCGGCACCGCCGCCGTCATGTGCCCGGCGATCTGCTGTTCGAGACTGTCCGCTGGATACGGCCTCTCACCCGTGAGGCATTCGTAGAGCACGCACGTCAGCGCGTAGATGTCCGACCGCGGATCGACCTGCCCCGCCTCGAACCGCTCCGGGGCCATGTACGACATCGTTCCCAGCGTGCTGCCCGCTGTGGTCAAGCCCTTGTCACCGGCCGTGCGGGCCAAACCGAAGTCGATCAGGTACACGAACTCACGCGGAGTGATCAAGATGTTCGACGGCTTGACGTCCCGGTGAATCAGCCCCGCCTCATGCGCGGCATCCAGCGCCGTCGCGACCTGCTCGACCATCTTCACCGAAAAGGCCGGATCGAGCGGCGTGCCCTCGTTGTCCTCGAGTATCGTGCCCAGGTTGCTGCCCTCGATCAGCCGCATGTCCAGATACAGCCGGCCGTCGATCTCCCCGAAACCGTGGATCGGCACCACGTGTGGGTCGTTGAGCCCCGCCGCGGCCTGCGACTCACGCCGGAACCGCTGCTGAAACGTCTCGTCGGCCGCCATATGCGGTGGTAGGAGCTTTAGCGCGACGACGCGGTCGGTCTTGGTGTCGTAGGCCCGGTAGACCTCGCCCATCCCGCCTCGGCCGATCAGCTGCTGTAGCTGATAGTGCCCGAATGGTGTCGCATCCACCGTGTTTACTCCTCGGACGCGGCTGCCCCCGCATCGTGTGTCAAGTGAAAGTACAACACTTTGCCGGGGACGTCCTTGGACCTACGGTTGGACGCATGACAGATCAGTCGCCCGCCGTCACCGTCTCGCATCCGCCGGAGGGGCTCCTCCGCGCCGTCAACCCTGCCCTCAAGTTCCTACTGCGCACTCCGCTCCCCGGCCCTATGCGCAAGCAGCTCATGGTGCTGAGCTTCAAGGGGCGCAAGTCGGGGAATCCGTACTCGATCCCCGTCAGCGCGCACCTCATCGACAATCAGCTCTACGCGCTGGCCGGCGCGGCCTGGACGAAGAACTTTCGCGGCGGCCATCCCGCCGAGGTGTTGCTCAACGGCAAGGCCACCAAGATGAACGGTGAACTCATCGCGGACCCTGCAGTCGTCTCCGATCTGTCCCATCGCCTTGCCGACTCCTACGGCGTCAAGCAGGCGCAGCGGATGATGGGGTTGGCCTTCCGCGACAACCGAATTCCCACCGTCGAGGAGTTCAAGGAGGCGGCGCAACGAGAAGGCATCGTCGCCGTCAAGCTAACGCCGGCATAGCCATTCGCGAGTCAATCGCTCTGTCGCGAGGGTGAGCAGTTCGGCGGCCCGGCTGATCGAGCGCTGACGGTCGGGCTCCAGATCGCTGAGCGCGTAGACGCCTGCGAGTCCGGCGGTGTCGACGTCGGCAGGGTCCAGCGCCGACACTCCCGCAACGGCGAACGTCGGGACGCCATAGGCCCCGGCGCGCCGGGAAACGCCCACCGCTGCCTTGCCTCGCAGGGATTGGTGATCGAGCGAACCCTCGCCGGTGATGGCGGCGCGGGCGCCCAGTAGGTGCTTGTCGAGTTCGATGAGGTCGAGGATCACCTCGATGCCCGCACGCATCTGCGCACCCAGCACAGCCATCGCGGCGAAACCGACGCCGCCCGCGGCTCCCGCTCCAGCTGCCGTTCGGCAGTCGTTGCCCGTTGCGCGCTCGACGACGTCTGCCCACACCCGCAGCGCGCCGTCGAGCTCACTCACTTGCATCCGATCCGCGCCCTTCTGCGGTGCATAGACATGTGCCGCGCCCAATGGGCCGTACAGCGGGTTGTCGACATCGACGGCGATAGTGAAATCGGCGGAAGCGATTTCGCCATGCAACCCGGTGAGATCAAGCCGCTCGGCGCTACCGATGTACCGCCCTCCGCGATCCAGGCGCGAGCCGTGCTCATCGAGCGCGATTGCGCCGAGCGCGGCCAGAAAGCCTGCTCCGCCATCGGTGCTTGCACTGCCACCGACACCGATGACGATGTCGCGGCATCCGTGATCGAGCGCCTGCGCCACCACCTCTCCGAGCCCATAGCTGGATGCGGTCACGGGAGCTGTCTTGGCACCGGGAAGCCGCTGCAAGCCACAGATCACGGCCATCTCAACAACGGCGGTTTTCCCACTGCGTGCGTACGCCGTGAGCACCACCTAACCCGACAATCCCGCAACATAAACAGAAAC
>DASWSO010000690.1:0-5303 GCA_036402635.1 Xanthobacteraceae bacterium | reverse complement strand
TCAACGCGCGCGAGCGGCTGGTGGACAGCCCCGATGCCGACGTGCGCAGCGGCGTCGCGGTCAGCGTCGATCTCGCCGGCATGCATCCGAACGGTTCGGTCGGCTACCGGGCTAAGCGCCATACCGGCGTGATCGACGTGGATCGCCGCGACGGCTACGACGTCGCCGAGTTCTGGGAACCGGTGGCGGCGCACCGCAGCCGTTCGCTCATCCTCGACCCCAACGAGTTCTACATCCTGGCTTCCAAGGAAGCCGTGCAGGTGCCGCCGGATTATGCCGCCGAGATGGTGCCGTTCGACCCGCTGGTCGGCGAATTCCGCGTGCACTATGCCGGGTTCTTCGATCCCGGCTTCGGTTATGCGGGCTCGGGCGGCAGCGGCTCGCGGGCCGTTCTGGAGGTACGCTCGCAGGGAGTGCCGTTCATCCTGGAGCACGGCCAGATCGTCGGCCGGCTCGTCTACGAGCGGATGCTGGCGCGCCCCGAGCGCCTCTACGGCCAGGGCATCGGCTCAAACTACCAGGCGCAGGGCCTCAAGCTTTCCAAGCATTTCCGCGCCGTCGCGAGCGCCTGAGCGCCGAACGCGCTCGAGCGGAAGCGCGGAAGACTTACGGGAAGTAGCCCGGCAGGTAGTACGAATCCGGCAGCGGGTAACGGCGGGCGCCGGCGGCGTCCCAGTTCTTCGACGGGTACCACAGCGGCGGGAACGCATAGTCGGTGTAGTTCTGGCTGAGCGGCAGCACCTCGGTGCCGGGATCGAGGTAGGAGCGGGCGCGCCGCACGGTGATGCGGGTGCGGGTGCGCGGCCGCTCGTAGGCGTAGCCGGCGCCCGGATAGGCTTCCTGCTCATAGCGCGGGGCCCGGCGCGTCTGCGCCTCCGAATCGGCCGGCCATCCGGCCAGCGCGACGGCTAAGGCGGCGAGAGCGAGCAGGAGCGTGCGGCGCATGGATACCTCGTGGCGGACTTGGTCGGGGGTCCGGTTCCGCCGACTCTAACGCGCCGGCGCGGTTTTCGACAGCTGCGGCGGCCGCTGCCGGTGCGAATGGTTGGCCGCTGTGGCGTTCCTGCACGCCTTCCCCAGCTACGGCGAGGGGCGCGGGCACCGGCCCCGGTTGTGCCGCAATTTTCCCCGAACCTCCCGCCGCTTGGACGAGGGGACGGGTGATGTGTCGGACCAAGGGCCACGCGCGCAGGCGCGTTAACCGGCCGTTTACCGTTTCCGAGACCTTGCTGGCGGTGCTGCCTTCGGCGCGCCGTTCGCTCACACGGCCTTAACGGTAACGGCCGCGTAATGGTTGGCGTGCCGGTCCTTCGTTCGGAGAGCTTCGCGTTGAATTCGTTGCATCTTCCGCGTTCCCGAACGATCCGGGCGCTGCTCGCCTCGGCCGCGCTCGCCGGCCTTGTGGGGCTCGGCGGCTGCGACCTCGAAGGGGTGCAGATCAGCGCCAAGCACCTGCAGCCGATTCCCGCCGCCACGGTCTCCCTGATGGAAAAGAAGGGGATGACCAAGGAGGCTCCGATTCTGATCCGGGTGTTCAAGGAGGAGTCCGAGCTCGAGATCTGGAAGCAGGATTCCAACGGCGAGTTCGCGCTCCTCAAGACCTATCCGATCTGCCGCTGGTCGGGCGAGCTCGGTCCCAAGGTCAAGCAGGGCGACCGGCAGGCGCCGGAGGGGTTCTATACCATCACCCCGGCGCAGATGAACCCGAACTCGGCCTACTACCTCTCCTTCAACATGGGCTTCCCGAACGCCTTCGACCGCGCCCACGGCCGCACCGGCGCGCACCTGATGGTGCACGGCAACTGCTCCTCCGCCGGCTGCTATTCGATGACCGACGAGCAGATCGGCGAGATCTTCGCGCTCGGCCGCGACGCCTTCTTCGGCGGCCAGAAGTCGTTCCAGGTGCAGGCCTATCCGTTCCGCATGACGGCACAGAACATGGCCCGCCACCGCGCCAATCCGCACCTCGCCTTCTGGAAGATGCTGAAGGAAGGCAACGACCATTTCGAGGTGACGCGGCAGCAGCCGAAGATCGACGTCTGCGACAAGCGCTACGTGTTCAACGCCGAGGCGCCGGCCAACATGTCGACGCCGCTGCGGTTCGATGCCGCCGGCCGCTGCCCGGCCTACCAGGTGCCGAGCGACGTCTCGGCCGCGGTCGCCGCCAAGGAGAAGCGCGACGCCGCGCAGTTCGCCGACCTCGTCAGGCGCGGCATCACGCCGGCGCCGGTGAAGATGGGCCAGGACGGCGGCATGCACCCGACCTTCCTCGCCAAGCTCAATCCGCAGCAGATCCGCGACGACAAGGGCAACGTGCGCTGGCTGGTGGACAATCCGCCGCCCGGCACCGCGGTCGCGCTGACCACACGCACCTATGCGCGCGATCCCGCCAACGATCCCGGCCCCAACCTTGCGAACGCGGCGCCCGCCGCGGCCGAGCAGCCGACTGCGAGCGGCGGCATCCCGATGCCGCGCCCGGTGCCGGGACGCGCCTTCGCGGCGGCACCGTCGAACGCGGCGCCGTCGAACGCGGTCGCGTTCACCGCCAGTGCCGGCTCCGGCTCGGCGCCGGCCAAGCCGAACATGTTCAACGGGCTGTTCTCGTCCGGCCCCGCCTCCTCGGTCGCAAAAGTGTTCGGGTTCGGCGGCGAAGAGCCCAAGCCGGCTGCCAAGCCAGTCCCGCAGGTCGCGCGCGCTCCGGCCAAGCCGGTCGCGACCGCGGCCGCCAAGCAGCCCGAGACGCGCAAGGATACGCTGCAGCAGGCGGAACTGCGCTCGTCGGCTCCGGCCACGAGCGAGCCCGAGCCGGCCCCGCGTCCGGCCTCAGGCCTGATCACCGGCGCGGCGCCGGTGGTGCCGACGCAGTCGTTCGAGAACCGCTGGTCCGGCTCCCGCTGAGACCCGTCATTTCGGGGCCGGCTTCGCCCGGCGTCCGGAACGCTCCCGGGCTATGACCAGCCGCGGCTACTTGATCGGCACGTAGACGTTGACCACCAGCTTGTCCTCCGGGGTGCTCACCGGATTGGTCAGGTATTCCTCCACAAAGCTGTCCTGGGCTTCCAGCTGCTTGGTGTCGAGGTAGTTGGTGATCGCCTCGTAGGTCGTGTCCATCGCGTCGTAGGAGCCGCGGTGCACGAATTTCAGCATTTTTCCGCCCGGCGACTGGGTGACCTCGATGTCGCCTTTCGGCAGGTTCGCGGGCGCGGCCGCGATCGGCACCGCGGCCTGGTACTGGAAGCCGGTGTCGTCGGTCGACGTGTAGATCGTCATCGGGTTGCCGGCGGCTTTCAGCCCCTCCTTCTCCATGAAGGCGTAGACCGACTTGAAGCTGTCGACCAAGGTCTCGAACGCCGAGTCCCAGGTGCCGCTGCCCTGGATCGCCACGATGGTCTTGGCCGGGACCGTGACCTCCTCGCCGAATGCGTCGGCGCCTTGCTGCGGCGGGGTCGCCTGGGCGGCCGGCGGCGGCGGAGCCGGCGGTGCGGCGGCCGGTGGTGCGGGCGCGGCTGACGCAGGCGGCGGCGTCTCGGCCGGAGCCGCCGGCGCTCCGGCCGGCGGCGGCAGCGGCGCCGACTGCACCGGCGCATTGGGCGCCTGCGCGCGCGGCGCGGCGGCGCTCCACAGGCACAACAGCACGAGGGCGGCGAGGGTTTGCAGCGCGCGGACCATGGCGGAACTCCTGGATCTTGGCTGGTCGTGAGAACGGGGAAGCACTGGCCCGGCATGAGGCGAAGCGGCAGCATTCGCTTCGCGCAACGCAACTGACTCCCCTGCAAATGTGGTGGGGCGATGGTGGCCGCCAGCGCCGACTCGCAAAAAGCCGCGCTTCGGCCATATAACCCAACGCGGCAGCAGGATCGCGCAATGAGCACGCTCGGCGGGGAAGCCTTCGTCAAGATGAACGGCCTCGGCAACGAGATCGTGGTCGTCGACCTGCGCGCCAAGCCGCTCGCGGTGAGCGGTGAGGAGGCGCGCGCCGCCGCCTGTCCGCAAGGTGCGCCCTACGACCAGATGATGGTGCTGTATCCGCCGCGCACGCCCGGCACCGACGCCTTCATCCGCATCTTCAACAGCGACGGCTCGTCCGCGGCGGCCTGCGGCAACGGCATGCGCTGCGTCGCCTCGCGCATCTTCGACGAGAGCGGCAAGGACGCGCTCACCTTCGAGACCACGGCCGGCCTGCTCAACGCCTGGAAGCGCGACGGCGGCCTGTTCACCGTCGACATGGGGGCGCCGCGCTTCCGCTGGAACGAGATCCCGCTGGCCGAGGAATTTCACGACACCCGCGCCATCATGCTGCAGATCGGCCCGATCGACGATCCGATCCTGCATTCGCCCTCGGTGGTCAGCATGGGCAACCCGCATGCGGTGTTCTGGGTCGAGGACGTCGCGGCCTACGATCTCGGCCGCATCGGGCCGCTGTTGGAGAACCACCCGATCTTCCCGGACCGCGCCAACATCTCGCTCGCCAAGGTCGCTTCGCGCGAGCACCTGATCGTGCGCACCTGGGAACGCGGCGCCGGGCTCACCAAGGCCTGCGGCTCGGCCGCCTGCGCGGCCGCGGTCTCGGCGGCGCGCACCCGCCGCACCGGCCGCACCGTCACGGTGACGCTGCCGGGCGGCGACCTGGCGATCGAGTGGCGCGAGCGCGACGACCACGTGCTGATGACCGGGCCGGTCGCGTTCGAATACGAAGGCCGCTTCGATCCGGCGCTGTTTGCGCCGGTCTCCGCCGCGTAGCGGACCAACACGACATGCGCGCGTCGCCGGATCCCTTACCTCGCGTCGAGGTCGTCACCTTCGGCTGCCGGCTCAACACCTACGAATCCGAGGTGATGCGGCGGCATGCGGCCGCCGCCGGGCTCGGCGACGTGGTGGTGGTGAACACCTGCGCGGTCACCGGCGAGGCGGTGCGGCAGGCGCGGCAGGCGATCCGCCGGCTCAAGCGCGAGCGTCCCGGCGCGCGCGTGGTGGTGACCGGCTGCGCGGCGCAGACCGAGCCGGCGACCTTCACCGCCATGCCGGAAGTCGACCGCGTCCTCGGCAATGCCGGCAAGCTCGCGGCACAGACCTGGACCGACACCGCGGCCGCCTTGCGGGACGCGCCGCCGGCCTTCGGCATGGCGGCGGAAGCGAAGGCGGTGGTCAACGACATCATGGCAGTGCGGGAGACCGCGCTGCACCTGATCGACGGCATCGAGGGCCGCGCCCGCGCCTTCGTGCAGGTGCAGAACGGCTGCGACCACCGCTGCACCTTCTGCATCATCCCTTACGGCCGCGGCAATTCGCGCTCGGTGCCGATG
>DASWSO010000689.1:0-3900 GCA_036402635.1 Xanthobacteraceae bacterium | reverse complement strand
GGACGAAAAGGGGCGGCAAGGGGCAATGAGAGCGGGTAAGCAGACCACGCTGCGTCGGTCGGCCGAGCTGTCGGGCGTGGGGGTGCATTCCGGGCTGTCTTCGAGCCTGACGATCCATCCGGCCGATGCCGATGCCGGCATCTCCTTCCTCTGCAATTTCCCAGGCGAGCGCGAGCGGGAAATCCCGGCGGCGCCGCACGCCGTCGCGGCCACCGAATTCGCCACCGTTCTGGGCGACGCGGCCGGCCCGGCCATCTCCACCATCGAACACGTGATGGCGGCACTCTACGGCCTCGGCGTCGACAACGCCGTGATCGAGGTGGATGCCCCCGAAATCCCTATTCTGGACGGCAGCGCGGCGCCGATCGTCAGCGCGATCGATGCCGCCGGCCTGATCTCGCTGAGCGCGCCGCGACGCTACTTGCAGGTGCTCAAGGCGATCGGCGTCAGCGCCGGCGACTCTTACGGCGAGCTGCGTCCCTACGATCACGGCTTCCGCCTGGAAGTGGAGATCGATTTCGACCATCCGCTGGTCGGGCAGCAGTCGCTGGCGATGGATCTCAGCCCGGCCGGCTTCCGCCGCGAGCTGGCGCGCGCCCGCACCTTCGGCTTCACCCGCGATGTCTCGCAGCTGTGGAACGCCGGCTACGCGCTGGGCGCCTCGCTCGACAACACCGTGGTGGTGGCTGACGACCGCGTGCTCAACCCGGAAGGCTTGCGCTTCCCCGACGAGTTCGTGCGCCACAAGGCGCTCGACGCGGTCGGGGACCTGGCGCTCGCCGGTGCGCCGATCCTCGGCGCCTACCGGTCGATTCGCGGCGGGCACCGGCTGAATTATGCGGTGGTGCATGCCCTGATCGCGGATCCGACCGCCTGGACCATCGTCGAGGAGCGCGAGAGCGTGCGGCGGCCGCGCGGTCACGCCGAGGTCGGCTCCTCGGCGCAGGCGGTTTTCGCGCCGGACGTGAGCTGAAGCCGATCACGCTCGGCGGCGCCGCGGCTGCGGCCCGAAAGCCACATTCCCGGCCCAATGTCAGCATACCGCTTGGACGAGCCAAGCGTATTCGCTAGTTATCGCGGGGGGAGCGGCGACCATGCGCGCCGAGTCGGGAGCGGTTCGTCACACCATGGGCCTGCGGTCTTTCATCACGCTCCGCGCGCGGCTGCACGCGGCCTTGCGCGTGCTGGCGCTGGTCCTGCTCCTGGCGCCGGTGGCGGCCTGCAGCCTGTTCGACAAGGACACCGTCAACATCCCGGACGACCCGGCCGACAAGCTCTACAACGAGGGCCTGTACCTTCTGAACAGCAAGAAGGACTACAAGGCCGCCGCCAAGCGCTTCGAGGAAGTCGATCGCCAGCACCCGTATTCGGAATGGGCGCGCAAGTCGCTGCTGATGACGTCGTTCGCCTATTACGAGGGGCGCGAATACGACGACGCCATCGCGTCGGGAAAACGCTACGTCACGCTGCACCCCGGCAGCCCGGACGCGGCCTACGCGCAGTACATCATCGGCTCGGCCCTGTTCGACCAGATGCCGGAC
Organism: Xanthobacteraceae bacterium; assembly: GCA_036402635.1. Classification (GTDB taxonomy): domain Bacteria; phylum Pseudomonadota; class Alphaproteobacteria; order Rhizobiales; family Xanthobacteraceae; genus DASWSO01. Next base: position 2,359 of record DASWSO010000689.1, on the reverse strand, counting down.
GCGACCCGCGACCAGGCCCGCACCGATAAGGCGATCGCCGCGCTCGACGAGGTGGTGCGGAAATATCCCAGCACCGAATATGCGGTCAGCGCCAAGCGCAAGATCGACATCGCCCGCGACCAGGTCGCCGGCAAGGAAATGAACATCGCCCGCTACGAGCTGAACCGCCGCAACTATGCGGGCGCGATCAACCGCTTCAAGGTGGTGGTGACGCAGTATCAGACCACGCGTCATGTCGAGGAAGCGCTGATGCGGCTCGCCGAATGCTACATGGCGCTCGGCGTGGTGCAGGAGGCGCAGACCGCGGCCGCGGTGCTGGGGCATAACTTCCCCGACAGCCGCTGGTACCAGGACGCCTACAAGCTGGTGAAGGGCGGCGGGTTCGAGCCGCGCGAGAACCAGGGCTCGTGGATCAGCCGCGCCTTCAAGAAGGTCGGTCTCGGCTGACCGCCGACCACCTTTGCGACGACACCCCACAACCGTCATGCCCGGCACCCGGGTCCGGCCTCCGGCCGGGACCAGCCCGGCCATGACGCGGTGCGTTGTGCCGTCGTGCTATAGGATCACCAGCGTCACCGGGGGGAGCTCGACATGCCTGGATACCTGATCGCCAATCTCGATATCCGCGATCCCGCGCTGTTCCAGAAATACCGCGAGCAGGTGGCGCCGCTGATCAAGCGCTTCGGCGGCCGCTATCTGGTGCGCGGCGGGGAGCTGCGGAGCGTCGAGGGCACGCTGCCGGTGAAGCGGCTGATCGTGCTGGAATTCCCCTCGCTCGCCGATGTGCAGCGGTTCTACGACAGCGACGAATACCGCCCGATCCTGCAACTCCGGCTGGACAGCTGCGTGTCGGATGTGGTGTTGGTCGAAGGCTATTCCGAAGCCGCCTAGGGCTTCCGTTCACGAGCGCATAGCGATGCTGGTCCGGCTGTCGATCCGCGATGTGGTGCTGATCGAGCGGCTCGACATCGATTTCGCCACCGGCCTGTCGGTGCTCACCGGCGAGACCGGCGCCGGCAAATCCATCCTGCTGGACGCGTGCACGCTGGCGCTCGGCGCGCGCGGCGACGCCGCGCTGGTGCGGCAGGGCGCCGAGCAGGGGCAGGTGACCGCGGTGTTCGAGGTCACCCGCGACCACCCGGCCTACGCGATCCTGGCGGCCAACGGCATCGCCAGCGAAGACAGCATCATCCTGCGGCGCGTGCAGCTCGCCGACGGCCGCACCCGCGCCTTCGTCAACGACCAGCCGGCGAGCGTGCAGGTGATGCGCGCGCTCGGCACCGCGCTGGTGGAGATCCACGGCCAGCATGACGAGCGCGCGCTGGTCGACGTGGCCACGCACCGCCGCCTGCTCGACGCCTATGGCGGGCTCGACAAGCAGGGCGCCGAGGTGGCGCGGCTGTGGGAGACCCGGCGCGCCGCGGTAGCCGAGCTCGCCGAGCAGCGGGCGCGGGTGGAGGCGGCGGCGCGCGAAGCCGACTGGCTGCGCCACGCGAGCGAGGAGCTGGCGGGGCTGAAGCCGGAGACCGGCGAAGAGGTCGCGCTGGCGGAGCGGCGCACCGCCATGATGGCGGCCGAGAAGGCGGTGGCCGACCTGCGCGACGCCCACGACTCGATCGCCGGCTCGCAGGCGCCCGGTCCGGAGCTGGCGGCGGCGATCCGGCGGCTGGAGCGGCGGCAGGGGCAGGCGCCGGAACTGGTCGGGCCGGCGATCCGCGCGCTCGACGCCGCGCTGGTCGCGCTCGACGAAGCGCGTGCGCATCTGGAAGCGGCGCTCGCCGCCGCCGATCACGACCCGCGCGAATTGGAGCGGATCGAGGAGCGGCTGTTCGCGCTGCGGGCCGCCGCGCGCAAATACAACGTGCCGGCCGATGCGCTCGCCGTCCTGGCGGAGCGCTACGCCGCCGACCTCGCCGCGCTCGACGCCGGCGCCGGCCGCATCGCCGCGCTGGAGACGGCGGCGCGCGAGTCCGAGACCGCCTATCGGGCCGCCGCGGCCGCGTTGTCGGCGGCGCGCCGCAAGGTGGCGGCCAAGCTCGACGGCGCGGTCAACAAGGAGCTCAAGCCGCTCAAGCTCGAGCGCGCACGCTTCACCACCGAGATCGCCACCGACGAGGCGGCCGGCGGACCGGACGGTTGCGACCGCGTCGAGTTCTGGGTGCAGACCAATCCGGGCACGCGTCCGGGGCCGCTGATGAAGGTCGCGTCCGGCGGCGAGCTCGCGCGCTTCCTGCTGGCGCTGAAAGTGGTGCTGGCGGATCGCGGCTCGGCGCCGACGCTGGTGTTCGACGAGATCGACACCGGCGTGGGCGGCGCGGTTGCCGACGCGATCGGGGCGCGGCTGGCGCGGCTCGCCGCG
>DASWSO010000688.1:0-3625 GCA_036402635.1 Xanthobacteraceae bacterium | reverse complement strand
GTATTCGTGCGCGGCGGCCTCCAGGTCGCCGCCTTCCAGCGCCACTAGCCCCTGGTAGCGGCTCATGTCCTGGCCCTGGTCGATCGTCATGGCGAGATGACCGCGGCCGAGCAGGGCGCCGGCCGATGCGCTGTTGGCGGCTGTCGCTTCAGCGACCCGCGCCGCGTCGAAGCGGGCGCAGGCGCGCACCTGGCCGGGCGACGTGAAGTCGACCACCAGCATCGACACCGGCCCATCGGTCTGCGTCTGCAGGATGAAGCGGCCTTCGATCTTGAGGGCCGAGCCGAGCAGCACGCCCAGCACGACCGCTTCGCCGAGCAGCTTCGAGACCGGTGCCGGGTAATCGTGTCGAGACAGAATCTCGTCGACCATGGGTCCGAGCCGGACCAGGCGGCCGCGCAGATCGAGCACATCGACCTGGAACGGCACCACCGCGTCATCCACCGCGGTCGCTGCCGGGGTCCGCACCGGAATGGCAGTTTCAGTCATCAGAGCAGCAGCCTCGCATGCAATGCTTATGCGAACGGCGGCCGGCTCGCCACAACGGCGACGGCAGCACAGCTCGCAGATGGAAGGCCGCGCCTAGACCCGGGCGTGCAGGCACCAAGCCAGAATGCCCTTCTGGGCATGCAGGCGGTTCTCGGCCTCGTCGAAGACCACCGACTGCGGGCCGTCGATCACCTCGTCGGTGACCTCGTCGCCGCGATGCGCCGGCAGGCAGTGCATGAATATGGCGTCGGATTTCGCTTTCGCCATCAGCCGGCCATTCACCTGGTACGGCTTCAGCAGGTTGTGCCGCCGCTCGCCGTCCTTGTCGCCCATCGACACCCACGTATCGGTGACGACGCAATCGGCTCCGGCGACCGCCTCCTCCGCATCGTTGCCGAGCCGGATGGCGGCGCCGGACTGCTTGATCCAATCGAGCGTGCGCTTCTTCGGCGCCAGTTCCGGCGGTGTGGCCACCTTGAGGGTGAACTCGAACCGCTCGGCGGCATGCATCCAGGAGGCGAGCACATTGTTGTCGTCGCCGGTCCAAGCCACGGTGCGGCCGCGGATCGGCCCCTTGTGCTCCTCGAACGTCAGCACGTCCGCCATCACCTGGCAGGGATGCGAGCGGCGGGTGAGCCCGTTGATCACCGGCACCGTCGCATGCCGGGCGAGTTCCACTACGGCGTCGTGGTCGAGATTGCGGATCATGATGGCGTCGACGTAGCGCGACAACACCCGCGCGGTGTCGGCCAGCGTCTCGCCGCGCCCAAGCTGCATCTCGGTGCCGGTGAGCATGATGGCGGCGCCGCCGAGCTGGCGCATCGCGACGTCGAAGGAGACGCGCGTGCGCGTCGACGGCTTGTCGAAGATCATCGCCAGCGTCTTGTTTTCCAGCGGCCGGCCGGCGGTGGCGCGATCCTCGCGCCAGCTCGCCTTCATGGCGCGGCTGGTCTCGAGCATCCGGCGCAGCTCCGCCGCTGGAATCTCGGTGAGATCCAGGAAGTGGCGCACACCGTTTCGGGTCACCGCGCCGCCCCCTGCGCCTTGCGCGGCGGCTCTAGCGACGCCTCGATGCGCGCAGCGGCACGGTCCAGTCGCGTCATCGCTTCGGCCAGGTCGGCCTCGCTGATGATCAGCGGCGGCACCAGGCGCACGACATTGTCTCCGGACGCGATGCTGATCATCTTTTCGGCGCGCAGCGCATCGACCAGCTCGCCGGCCGGCACCACCGCGCGCACGCCCATCAGTAGCCCTTCGCCGCGGACTTCATCGATCACCGCAGGGTGCCGGTCCTTGATCTCGGCAAGGCGCTGCTTCATCAGCAGACCGAGGTGCTTCACACGGTCGAGGAAGCCGGGCTCGAGCACCACGTCCAGCACCGCGTTGCCCATCGCGGTGGCGAGCGGGTTGCCGCCGAAGGTGGAGCCGTGGGTGCCGGCAGTCATGCCCTTGCCGGCCTCTTCCGTGGCGAGGCAGCCACCGAGCGGGAAACCGCCGCCGATCGCCTTGGCGATCGCCATGATGTCCGGAGTGACGCCCGCTTTCTGATAAGCGAACAGCTCGCCGGTGCGTCCGATGCCGGTCTGGATCTCGTCGAAGATCAGCAGCAGGCCATGCTGGTCGGCGATCTCGCGCAGACCCTTGAGGAAGGCCGGCGGGATCACCCGCACGCCGCCCTCGCCCTGGATCGGCTCAATGAGGATGCCGCCGGTCTCCGGCGTGATCGCCTGCTTGACGACATCGAGGTCGCCCGCGATCAGCTGGTCGAAGCCTTCGACCACTGGCCCGAAGCCGTCGAGGTACTTCTTCTGTCCGCCGGCCGCGAGCGTGCCCAAGGTCCGGCCGTGGAACGCGCCTTCGAACGTGATGATGCGGAAGCGCTCCGGATGCCCGGCGACGGCGTGGTATTTGCGCGCCATCTTGATCGCGCACTCCATCGCCTCGGCGCCGGAATTGCCGAAGAACACCACGTCCGCGAAGGTGGCGGCGCAGAGCCGGTCAGCGAGCCGCTCCGCCTGCGGGATGCGGAAGAGATTGGACACGTGCCAGAGCTTGCCGGCCTGGTCGGCGAGCGCCTCGACCAGATGCGGATGGGCGTGCCCGAGCGCGTTCACCGCGATGCCGGAGGTGAAATCGAGATAGCGCTCGCCGTTGGTGGCGGTCAGCCAGACGCCTTCGCCCCGCTCGAAAGCGAGGTCGACGCGTGAATAGGTCGGAAGCAGGTGCGAGGTCACGGCCGCCGCTCCACGTCAGCAGGCTTTGAAATGAATCGTGCCGCCTCCTGAGGGGCGGCACGGACGAACACATTCTATTTCGCACGTCTGAAGTGTCAACAAAAAGCGGCGCCGCAGCGCCGGACCGGGGTCAACGGAACCGGCGGACTCGCCGGGACATTACTGGTGGAAAAGATGCTGCGGCGGCCGAGGACTCTTGCGCCAGAGTCGCGGCATATTGTAGTTTCTCTTTCGGCGGATACGACATCTCGTACGGCGGACCGTCTCCTGGGTACCTTCTGTGGGTGCGTAACCCCTACCGGCTAGCGCTGGGCGGGGAACGCGGAGGGATTCTGCGAGGCGGTATGCGGGGTGTCCTTGAGAGGATTGAGGCAATGACTTGGACGTGGACTGACGAACGGGTGGAGCTCCTGAAGAAGCTCTGGACCGAAGGGCTTTCGGCAAGCCAGATCGCCGCCGAGTTCGGCGGCATCACCCGCAACGCCGTGATCGGCAAGGTGCACCGCCTGGGGCTTTCGGGCCGGGCCAAGGCGGCGTCCTCCTCGATGCCGCGGCAGCGCAAGCCGCGCGCACCCTCCCAGTTCACCCGGACGTCGCGGCCGGTCAGCCGCGGCAACACCGCGCTGGCGCATCACGTCCAGCCGTTCCTCGGAATGCAGCCGGAGCCCGAGCCGGAGCCCGAGCTGCTCGACAACATCATCCCGATCGGACAGCGCTGCTCGATCCTGCAGCTCACCGAGGCGACCTGCCATTGGCCGATCGGCGACCCGAGTTCCGCGGAGTTCTTCTTCTGCGGCGGCAAGTCGGTGACCAGCCAGCCCTATTGCGCGTATCACTGCCGCGTCGCCTATCAGCCGGTGCAGGACCGGCGGCGCGACCGGCGGCTCATGCGGGCTTGATCT
>DASWSO010000687.1:0-3763 GCA_036402635.1 Xanthobacteraceae bacterium | reverse complement strand
GGTCTGGTCCGGAGCCAGGCCGAGCATTGGGACCCGGTGCTGGCCTGGGCCCATGAGGCGCTGGGCGCGCGCTTTATACTGTCGGAGGGGGTCATGTTCGTAGCCCAGCCCGAGCGGGCGCTGAAGGCGGCGTCGGCAGCCATTCCGCAGGAGCCGTGGCGGCTCGGCGCGGTGCACGCGATCACGACCCTGACCGGCTCCGCGCTGCTGGCGCTGGCGGTTGCGCACGGAAGGCTGCCGACGGAGGAAGCCTGGACGGCAGCGCATGTGGACGAGAACTGGCAGATGCGGCAGTGGGGCGAGGACGAGCTCGCCATGCAGCGCGGCGCCTTCCGGCGCGAGGAAATGCTGGCGGCCGCCAAGGTGCTGGAGCTTGTCGAGGTGTAAGCCGTAGCCCGGAGGCGGCGAAGCGCGATCCGGCTACATTCCTGTCGAGCCTGCGCTTAGAAGCCGAACAGGCGCAGTGTCGCCTGATGGGCGCTGTTCGCCATCGAAAGCGAGGTCGCTGCGATCTGCTGGCGTGTCTGCAGGGCGAGCAGGGCGGCGCCGTCCTCGTTGGTGTCGGCGGCTACGAGGTCGTCCGCCCCGGTCTTCACCGTGTCCCGCATTCCCTTGGTGAAATCCTGGCGCGCCTGGAAGATCGACTGGCTGGCGCTCAGGCTGGCGGCCTGCGCCTGCACGGTGCTGGCGGCAGTGGTCAGGTTGTTCAGCGCGGTCGTGATGTCACCGTCGACCTGCCACTGGTTCACGCTCGCGGTGAGGCCCAGCGAGCCGGAGCTCAGCTGAGAGCCGGTGATGGTCAGCTTCGACGTGCCGGTCTCGTTGAAGTTCACCGAAACCGTCGAACCGCTGATCAGGTTCTGGCCGTTGAAGCTTGCGTCTCCGACCGCCTGGTCGATCTGCGTGCGGATCACGTCGTACTGGGCCGCCAGACTCTGACGCGTAGGGTTGGCGACGAAGCTGGTGGTGCCGGCGGTGAGACCGACGATCCCGGTGAGCGTGCCGGCGCCGGTGAGGGTGCCGCCGATCGCGATGTTGACGGTGTTGGTCGCCGCGATCTGCAGTTGCCCGCTCGCGTTCAGGGTCACCGCGGCTTTCAGGCCGGCGGTGCCGTTGATCGCCGTCATGATGGTCTGCACCGTATCGTTGTTGGCGGCCGTGTAGGTGGCGGTGGTGGTGCCGTCGCTGACGGTCAGCGTGTCGCCCGCCTTGAAACGGTTCGCGGCACCTGCCGTCGTGGCGATCACCGAGGCGGTGGTCAGGGCCGTGCTGTTGGTGCCGGTGACCTTCACCAGTGTGTTGGGGGACTGCTGCGCCTGGTTGGCAAGGCTTTGCGCCGAGCTGATCAGCGACTGCAGCGCGGCCAAGCCCTTGTTGGCGGCCTGGATCGTGCTTTGCGCGCCGGTGATCCCGGTCAGAACCGTATCGAGGCTGGCGGCGCGCGACGACAGTGCCGACCATGTGAAGTAAGTGATCGGATCGTCGATCGGCGTGTTGACGCGCTTGCCGGTGGCAAGGCGCTTCTGCAGCACGCTCATCTGGTTCGAAATGTCCTGCAGCGAGAGCAGGCTCTGCCGCGCCGCGCTCGTAAGACTGACGTCCATCGCCATGACACGCTCCCATCCGATGTGCCGATGCGGCGGTCTGACGACCGTCTGTTGCATCGCGCACGCCTTCCCCGACCATGAGTTCTAGCAAAGACAACTCAAGGTACATTTGAAAATGGGAGATCACTTTTCGCGATCAAATTCAGCCTCTGTTTACTGTCACGGATCTCCGGCCTGAATGCGCTGCGGCCCAGCGCACATCACAAAGCTGACAGCTATAATGGGGGTGCTGGGGCCTCGGCAGCCCGGCCATAGCTTTTCGTGCCGCGCCTCGAGGGTGAGGCGCGGCGGGCACTCGGGTTTCGCGTCCGCTATCAGTGGCCGGTCGGCTCGCCGCGGCGGCTCGTCTCGTACAGGAACCAGAGCCGCTTTTCGGCCTCGTCGATGAAGTTCTCCAGCAGGCTGGCGCTGCCGACGTCCTTGTGTTCGTCGCAAAGGTCGTGTGCTTCCCGCATCGCCTTGATGCAGCGTTGGGTGTCGTCCCGCAGCTCCGCCAGCATGTCGAGCGGGTCGACATAGGGCGCGTCGTTGTCGGCGATCCGCTGGCGGCGGGAAATATCGCCGATCGAACGCAGCGTGATGCCGCCGATTTTGCGCACCCGCTCGGCGATCTCGTCGGTACTGGCGAACAGCTGCGCCGCCTGCTCGTCGAACAGCAGGTGGTAGTCGCGGAAATGCGGCCCGCTGACATGCCAGTGGAAGTTCTTGGTCTTCAGGTAGAGCGCGAACGTGTCGGCCAGGAGTGCGTTGAGCGCCCCGGCAATGTCCTTGACTGCGTTGTCACCCAGGTCGGTCGGGGTCTCCAGGCGCGGCGGGTTGGCTCTGCGTTTCTGCGCAGCGCTTGATACGGCCATGGCGAGCTTCCTTCGGCGTTGGTGGAGGGACCAGAACCCAAAATCCCGTCGGGCAGGAACGGTTCCGGCGGGGGCCCAAGTCGACCACAATATCGGAAAGCCCGCCATCGCGGCCTCGGCAGGTGCTCGGCCGCTTGGTCGTTCCGCCGACCCTAGGCGGCGTGGTAAGGGAGCGGAGAAGCCACCCCAAGGGCAGCCATGAAGCACATCCTCGACGAGTTGGAAGAGCGCCGCAGCGTTGCGCGGCTTGGCGGCGGACAGCCGCGCATCGACGCGCAGCATAAACGCGGCAAGCTGACCGCGCGCGAACGCATCGAGCTGCTGCTCGACCGCGGCTCGTTCGAGGAATTCGATATGTTCGTGCAGCACCGCTCCAACGACTTCGGCATGGAGAAGACGAAGGTGCCCGGCGACGGCGTGGTCACCGGCTGGGGCACGGTGAACGGCCGCACCGTGTTCGTGTTCGCCAAGGACTTCACCGTGTTCGGCGGCTCGCTCTCCGAGACCCACGCGCAGAAGATCACCAAGATCCAGGACATGGCGCTGCGCGCGCGCGCGCCGATCATCGGCCTGTTCGACGCTGGCGGGGCCCGCATCCAGGAGGGCGTGGCGGCGCTCGGCGGCTACGGCGACGTGTTCAAGCGCAACGTCATCGCGTCGGGCGTGATCCCGCAGATTTCCGTGATCATGGGACCGTGCGCCGGCGGCGACGTCTATTCGCCGGCGATGACCGATTTCATCTTCATGGTGCGCGACACGAGTTACATGTTCGTCACCGGGCCGGACGTGGTGAAGACGGTGACCAACGAGGTGGTGACGGCGGAAGAGCTCGGCGGCGCCTCGGTGCATTGCACCCGATCGAGCGTCGCCGACGGCGCGTTCGAGAACGACGTGGAATGCCTGCTGCAGATGCGCCGGCTGCTCGACTTCCTGCCGGCCAACAACACCGCGGGCGTGCCGGAGTGGCCTTCGTTCGACGACATCGAGCGCGAGGAGCCCTCGCTCGACACGCTGGTGCCGGATAATCCCAACAAGCCCTATGACATCAAGGAGCTGATCGCGAAGACGGTGGACGAGGGCGACTTCTTCGAGATTCAGGCGGCGTTCGCCCGCAACATGGTAACCGGTTTCGGGCGCATCGCCGGCGCCACCGTCGGCTTCGTCGCCAACCAGCCGATGGTGTTGGCGGGCGTGTTGGATTCCGACGCCTCGCGCAAGGCGGCGCGGTTCGTGCGCTTCTGCGACGCGTTCGAAATCCCGATCGTCACCTTCGTCGACGTGCCGGGCTTCCTGCCCGGCACC
>DASWSO010000686.1:0-2309 GCA_036402635.1 Xanthobacteraceae bacterium | reverse complement strand
CCATGACGAAAAGCGTCAGCCCTGCCAGCCGAACGCGACCTTGTCGAGCACGCGGGTGCCGAAACGCTCCGACGATCGAGCAATCGCGCGGCCCCCCAGGGCGCGATAGAACTCGACCGCCGGATCGTTGTCGGAAAGCGCCCACACCACCAGGCTCTTCAGCCCGCTCTGCGCCAGGTCGCGGCGCGCCGCCGTGAACAGCCGCCGGCCGAAGCCGAGGCCCTGGAATTCCGGACGCAGGTAGAGTTCGTAGACTTCGCCTTCGTAGGTCAGGCTGCGGGCGCGGTTGCGGCCGTAATTGGCGTAGCCGGCGACGCGGTCACCGAACACCAGCAGCGAAACGCGGCTGCCCTTGCGGATCGCGTTCTCCCACCAGCACGGGCCGCGGCGGCTGATCAGGCGCTCAAGTTCCTGCCCCGGGATGATGCCCTGGTACGCCGTGCGCCACGCATCGTCGTGAGTTGCGGCGAGAGTGCCAGCATCGCTGGGCTTCGCGCGGCGTACCTCGATGAGGGTGGTGCTCATGAGTCGAATTGAACCAAAGCTGGCCCCCTATCATCAAGCCCCTTTGGTAACGAATGATTAACGATGTGGTCCAGCGTGACGGAATTGCCACGCCAGTGTTGCATTTTGGGACGGGTCAAGCAACGAACGGAGTCGTGATCGCCCCCTCGCCAGCAGCGTTGCCGGTCGACGAAGCGTTGCCGCGCCTGACCGCGGCGCTCGGCGCGCATCGCGCCGCGGTGCTGGTGGCACCGCCCGGCGCCGGCAAGACCACGCGGGTGCCGCTGGTGCTCGCCGCCGAGCCCTGGGCTGCGGGCCGCAAGATTTTGGTGCTGGAGCCGCGCCGGCTCGCCGCGCGCGCGGCGGCGGAGCGCATGGCCGCAACCTTCGGCGAGAAAGTCGGCGAGACCGTCGGCCTGCGGGTGCGCTTCGGCTCAAAGGTGTCGCGCGCCACCCGCATCGAGATCGTCACCGAGGGCGTGTTCACGCGGCTGATCCTCGACGACCCGGAACTCGCCGGCGTCGCCGCCGTGCTATTCGACGAGTTCCACGAGCGCTCGCTCGACGCCGACCTCGGCCTCGCGCTGGCGCGCGACGTGCAGCAGGGCCTGCGGGAAGATTTGCGCCTGCTGGTGATGTCGGCGACGCTCGACGCCGCCCGGGTGGCGCGGCTGCTCGGCGACGCACCGGTGATCGAGAGCGAGGGGCGCGCGTTTCCGGTGGAGACGCGCTACGCCGGCCGCAACCCGCGCCTTGCGATCGAGCAGCAGGTCGCCGATGCGACCGCGCGCGCGCTGCGCGCCGAATCGGGTTCTGCGCTGGTGTTCCTGCCGGGCGCGGCGGAAATCCGCCGCACCGAGACGCTGCTGCGCGAGCGCGTCGACGCGGCGACCGACATCGTGCCGCTCTATGGCGCGCTCGATCGCGACACCCAGGACCGCGCCATCGCGCCGTCGCCGCCCGGCCAGCGCAAGGTGGTGCTGGCGACCTCGATCGCGGAAACATCGATCACCATCGACGGCGTCCGCATCGTGATCGATTGCGGGCTGGCGCGGGTGCCCCGCTACGAGCCGGCGACCGCGCTGACGCGCCTCGAAACCGTGCGCGTGTCGCGCGCAGCCGCCGATCAGCGGCGTGGCCGCGCCGGCCGCACGCGGCCGGGCGTCTGCATCCGGCTGTGGGACGAGCCGCAGACGGCATCACTGGAGCCGTTCGCGCGGCCGGAGATCCTGAGCACCGATCTATCCTCATTCGTGCTCGACCTCGCGGCGTGGGGCGTCGCCGATCCGGCGACGCTCGCCTTCCTCGATCCGCCGCCACCGGCCGCTTTGAATGAGGCGCAGGCGCTGCTGCGCGAGCTCGGCGCATTGGACGATTCCGGGCGCATCACCGATGAAGGCCGCAGGCTGCGGGCACTGCCGCTGCCGCCGCGGCTCGCCCGCATGCTGGTCGATGCCGCCACCGAAGGCGCCGCACAATTGGCGGCGGAGATCGCCGCTGTGGTCAGCGAGCGCGGCCTGGGTGGCGACGATGTCGATCTCACGCACCGCGTGACGGCGCTGCGCCGCGACCGGTCGGCGCGCGGCCAGGAAGCGCGCCGGATGGCGGCGCGCTGGGCCGAGCTGGCTGATCGTGGCGGCGAGCCGAAAGCAATGGCGAAGCACGGGCGGTCGGCTCCCTCCCCCTTTGAGCGGGAGGGGTATGATAAGCGCACAATCCCCGACGACTTACCCCTCTCCCGACGCGTTGCGCGCGTCGACCTCCCGCTCAACGGAGCAGGTAACGAACCGTCCGCCGGCGCGCTG
>DASWSO010000685.1:0-2284 GCA_036402635.1 Xanthobacteraceae bacterium | reverse complement strand
GTGCCCACCTCACGTCGGAGCGACAGCGAAAGCGGCTCAATCCGCGTCGGCGATGTCGGCCATCATGCGGGCGGCGACGATGCGGTCCGGGTTGCTCACCGGCTCGCCGCGCTTGATCTTGTCGACGTTCTCCATGCCTTCGACGACGCGGCCCCACACGGTGTACTGGCCATCGAGGAAGCGCGCATCGTCGAAGCAGATGAAGAACTGGCTGTCGCCGGAATCCGGGCTCTGCGCGCGCGCCATCGATACGGCACCGCGCACATGCGGCTCCTTGGAGAATTCCGCCTTCAGCTTCTTGCCGGAACCGCCGGTGCCGGTGCCGGTCGGATCGCCGGTCTGCGCCATGAAGCCTTCGATCACGCGGTGGAACGGCGCCCCGGCGTAGAAGCCCTCGCGCACCAGCTGCTTGATGCGGGCGACGTGGGTCGGCGCCAGCTCCGGGCGCATCTCGATCACCACCGGACCGGCGGTGGTGTCGATCTGCAGCAGGTTCTCGATCTCAGCCATGGCTCAAGCCTTTCGTCGTTCCGAAATTTCACGATCGTCGATATAGCGCAGGTTGATCGGACGGCCGGCAATCGCGCCGCCCATGCCGGCCGTGAACGGCAGCGGCGTGCAGCCGGTCAGGCCGTCCAGCACCGATTGGCGGTAGAGGTCGCGCTGCTCGCCGGAAGCCCCGCGGCTGGTGTAGGTGAACCGCGGCGTTCCGATGATGTTCCCGGCACGGTTGAAGGCGAGCCGCACCGAGACTTGCATGCCCTCGCGAGCACGCTCGAGCGGCGGCGGCGTCCAGCATAGCCGCAGCACCGCGAACAGCGCGCGGATGTTGTCGATCGAACCGTCCGGGCGGAGCGCATGCTCGCGCGCGCGGCTGCGCACGTCGAGCCGCAGGTCCTGCCCGGGCGGATAGAGCTGCCACGGGGCGCAGTGGTCGGGACCGTATAGATCGCAGAATACGCTGTCGCCGACGCGAGCCGAGGCAGCCGGCACGCAGGCGAGCGCCAGCCCGAAGGCGAGCGCCACGATGCGTGCGGGCGTGCTCACCGGGTCCCGCTTACTTGGGGTCGGCCGCGACCTGCATCTTGACGATGCGGTCGGGGTTTTGCACCGGCTCGCCCTTCTTGAGCTTGTCGACCACGTCCATCCCGGACGTCACCTCGCCGACCACGGTGTACTGCCCGTTCAGGAACGCGCCGTCGGCGTACATGATGAAGAACTGGCTGTTGGCGGAGTTCGGGCTCTGCGCCCGCGCCATGCCCACAATGCCGCGCTTGAACGGCGTCGGCGTGAATTCCGCCGGCAGGTTCGGGTACTTGGAGCCGCCGGTGCCGTCGCCTTTCGCGCCGTCCCCGGTCTGCGCCATGAAGCCGGGGATCACGCGGTGGAACGGCACGTTGTTGTAGTAGCCCTCGCGGGTCAGCAACTTGATGCGCTCGGCGTGCTTGGGCGCGAGGTCGGGCCGCAGCTTGACGGTGACCCGCCCCTGCGTCGTCTCCAGCAGCACGGTGTTCTGCGGATCGGCAGTCTGCGCCGCCGCCGAGGCGGCGAGCGCGCCGGAGAGGAGGATCGAGGCGAGCAACCGTTTCATCATGGACCGGCTCCAATCGAGAAGAGACATCTGCGGCGATCGGTCCGCCGCTCGGCCGCGCCAGTGGCGGATCAATATGGCGCCGGTGCGGCTCTCACGCTTGCTTGCCGAACCGCCGGCGCAGCCGCGCCGCCACCTCCGGCGGCACGAACGCGGCGATGTCGCCGCCCATCGCGGCGATTTGGCGGACCAGCGTCGCCGTGATCGGGCGCACCAGTGGCGAGGCCGGAAGGAACACCGTCTGCACGCCGGGAGCGAGCTGCGCGTTCATGCCGGCCATCTGCATCTCGTAATCGAGGTCGGTGCCGTCGCGCAGGCCGCGGATCAGCACGGTGGCGCCGGCGCGCTGCGCCGCCGTCACCACCAGGTCGTCGAAGGTGACGCAGTCGAGCGCGCAGCCGGCCGCAGCGACCACCGGCGCGCAGACCTCGTTGAGCATGGCAAGGCGCTCTTCCGCCGCGAACAGCGGCGCCTTGCCGGGATGGACGCCGACGGCGACCACCAGCCGGTCAGCCCGCCGGGCGGCTAGGCGGATGACGGCGAGATGGCCGGTGGTGACCGGATCGAACGAGCCGGCATAGAGCGCTACACGGGGCATGGGCCGGTCTAACGCGCTCGCGCGCCGGCGGCAAGTGCCAGTTCCGGCTCAGGAATTTCAGTCCGCCGCAAAATCTTCGGCGAACGTCGCGTTTT
>DASWSO010000684.1:0-2158 GCA_036402635.1 Xanthobacteraceae bacterium | reverse complement strand
CGGCGGCCGCCGCAATTTCCGTTTCCTTCCGGGTCCGATCTTCGCGCAGCTGCTGATGGCGGACGAGATCAACCGCGCCAGCCCGCGCACCCAGTCGGCGCTGCTGCAGGCAATGCAGGAGCAGCATGTCACCGTGGCAGGTGCGCGGCACGACGTTCCCCGCCCCTTCCACGTGCTGGCCACGCAAAATCCGCTGGAGCAGGAAGGCACTTACCCGCTGCCGGAAGCGCAGCTCGACCGCTTCCTGATGGAAATCGACGTCGACTACCCGGATCGCGACGCCGAGCGCCGCATCCTGTTCGATACAACCGGCGCCGAGGAAGTGCGGCCGAAGGCGACCATGACGGCCGAGGACCTGCTGGCGGCGCAGCGGCTGGTGCGGCGGCTGCCGGTCGGCGAATCGGTGGTCGAGGCCATCCTCGCGCTGGTGCGCTCGGCGCGGCCGGGACCGGAGGGCGGCGAAGGCGCCCGCCATGTCGCCTGGGGCCCGGGTCCGCGCGCCAGCCAGGCGCTGATGCTGGCGGTGCGGGCGCGCGCGCTGCTGGACGGCCGGCTGGCCCCCTCGGTCGACGACGTGCTCGACCTGGCCGAACCGGTGCTCAAGCACCGCATGGCACTCACCTTCGCGGCGCGTGCCGAGGGCGAGACCGTCGGCGCCGTGATCGGCCGGCTGAAAACGCGTCTTGGATAGCGGAAGCCGCCACCATGGCTGAGCGAGACAAGGCGGAACTCGGCCAAGCGGTCCGCCGCGCCACCGGCGATGGCCGTTCGCTCGCCGCCACGATGCCGCGCCTGATCCTGGAGGCGCGCCGCATCGCCGCGACCATCATCCATGGGCTGCACGGCCGGCGCCGGGCCGGCTCGGGCGAGAACTTCTGGCAATACCGGCGCTTCCTCTCGGGCGAACCGGCGCATCGGGTCGACTGGCGCCGCTCCGCGCGCGACGACCATCTCTATGTGCGCGAGCGCGAATGGGAGGCGGCGCACACGATCTGGATCTGGCCCGACCGCTCGGCTTCGATGTCGTTCGCGTCGAATCTCGCGCAGGACAGCAAGCTGGAGCGGGCGCTGGTGATCGCGTTCGCGCTTGCCGAGGTGCTGGTGGAAGGGGGCGAGCGCATCGGCGTTCCGGGGCTGCTGCGGCCGACCGCCAGCCGCGACGTGATCGAGCGCATCGCGCAGGCGATCCTGCACGAGGCGGGCGCGCCGGCGAGCCTGCCGCCGTCGTTCGCGCCGTCGCCGCTTTCGGAAGTGCTGATGCTGTCGGACCTGTGGAGCCCGATCGCGGAGGTGCGCGCGACCGTCGGCCAGCTCTCCGCCAGCGGGGCCTCCGGCCATCTGGTGCAGATCGTCGATCCGGCGGAAGAGACCTTTCCGTATGTCGGCCGCGTCGAGTTCGTCGAGCCGGAGGGCGCCGGCACCATCACGGCCGGCCGCGCCGAGACCTGGCGCAACGATTACCAGGCCCGCATCGCCCGCCATCGCGCCGAGATCCGCGCCGAGGCCGACCGGCTCGGCTGGAGCTTCATCATCCACCGCACCGACCGGCCGGCGAGCGAGCTTCTGCTGGCGCTGCACGGCCGCATGGGCGCGGGGCTCGACGGCGGCGGCTACCGCAGCCGCCCGGCCGCGCGCGTGGAGCAGCCCGCATGATCGCCGGCCTGCCGCTCGCCTTCGCGCAGCCGCTGGTGTTGCTCGGCCTGCTCAGCCTGCCGGTGCTGTGGTGGCTGCTGCGGCTGGTGCCGCCGCGTCCGCGCGTGGTGCATTTCCCGCCCACCCGGCTCCTGTTCGACATCGCGCCCAAGGAAGAGACGCCGTCGCGCACGCCGTGGTGGCTGACGCTGCTGCGGCTGACGCTGGCCGCGCTGATCATCCTGGCGGCGGCCGGACCGCTGTGGAACCCGCCGCTCGCCACCTCCAGCAGCGGCCGCCCGATTCTGATGCTGCTCGACGACGGCTGGTCGGCGGCGGCGAGCTGGGACGCGCGGCTGCGCAGCGCCGACGACATCATCGCGCGCGCCGAAGCCGACGGCCGCGGCATCGCGCTGATGCCGCTGTCGGAGACGACGCGCGACCTGTCGCTGGAAGTCGCCGGCGCCGCGCGCGTGCGGCTGGCGCAGCTCAAGCCGAAGCCGCACACGCTCGAGCGGGTCGAGGC
>DASWSO010000683.1:0-2480 GCA_036402635.1 Xanthobacteraceae bacterium | reverse complement strand
AGGCTGCCGGTCGCGGTCGGGTTCGGGGTCCGGACCGCCGCGCATGCGCGCGGGATCGCGGCCCGGGCCGACGGGGTGGTGGTCGGCTCGGCGCTGGTGGACGCGCTGCGGGCGAGCCTGGACGGCGAGGGCAGGGCGACGGCCGGCACGGTCGCGGCGGTCACGGACCTGGTCGCCGAGCTTGCCGGCGGGGTGCGTAGCGCCGCCCGCGAGGCCGCCGAATGAGCCTCGCGCGCGGCCGTTCCGGTTGCCAAAGCGGCGACGCTCTGCCATAAGCTCCCGCTTCCGTCGCCCGGCCGTAAGGGCTGCCGTGGCGTGCGGTTTTCGCTCACTTCCGAGCACGCTCGATTTTCATGCGAGCACCATTCCGGTGGACGCGACGGCTTGCCCGTTGCCGAAGAGACCGGGTCAGGAGAGCCAAATGCCCAAGATGAAGACCAAATCGGGCGCCAAGAAGCGCTTCAAGATCACCGGCACCGGCAAGGTCATGAGCGCCTGGGCCGGCAAGCGCCACGGCATGATCAAGCGGACCAAGAAGCAGATCCGCGCGCACCGCGGCATGACGGTCCGGTTCAAGGCCGACGGCGAAAACATCAAGAAGTATTGGATGCCGAACGGCTGATCGCGGCTCCTCGCCGCCAAACCGTCGCCGATGCAGTGATTTTGAAGGAGTTTTTCCATGGCCCGCGTCAAACGTGGCGTCACGTCACACGCCAAGCACAAGAAAGTTCTGAAGGCCGCCAAGGGCTTTTACGGCCGCCGCAAGAACACCATCCGGATCGCCAAGCAGGCGGTCGAGAAGGCGGCGCAGTACGCCTACCGCGACCGCAAGCGGCGCAAGCGCACCTTCCGGGCGCTGTGGATCCAGCGGCTCAATGCGGCAGTGCGGCCGTTCGGCCTGACCTACAGCCGTTTCATCGATGGGCTCGCCAAGGCCGAGGTGATGGTGGACCGCAAGGTGCTGTCGGACCTCGCGATCCGCGAGCCGGCGGCGTTCCAGGCGATCGTCGAGAAGGCCAAGGCCGCGCTTCCGGCCTGATCGGGTGCGCTCGCCCATCCTGGTAGGCGGCGGCGCTTGCGGCGAAGCCGCGGCGGTTTGAGCGGGAGCGGCGGATGATCGACGTGGCGTTCGTGCGTCGGATGGCACGCTACAACCGTTGGCAGAACCAGAGCCTGTATGGCGCGGCGGCTGGCCTCGGCGAGGCCGAGCGGCAGCGCTCCTGCGGGGCGTTCTTCGGTTCGATCCACGGCACGCTGAGCCACCTGCTGTGGGCCGACCGCATGTGGATGAGCCGGTTTGCCGGCACCCCTCCTCCCGACGGCGGCATCCCGCAATCGGCGGCGCTTTACCAGGATTGGGACGTCCTCCGGCGCGACCGCGCGGCCTTCGACGATGAGATCATCGCCTGGGCCGATGCATTCGACCCGGCGTGGCTGGACGGCGATCTCACCTGGTACTCCGGCGCCGCGAAGCGGGAGATCACCAAGCCGAAATCGGTGCTGCTCACCCACTTCTTCAATCACCAGACCCATCATCGCGGGCAGGTGCACTGCCTGTTGACGCAAGCCGGCGCCAAGCCGGGCGATACCGACCTGCCGATGTTGCCGGAGTGACAATGGCCGACCCGATCACGCTGGAGCGCGAGATTCTCGCCGCCATCGACGGCGCCGCCGACGAGGCGGCGCTGGAGGCGGTGCGCGTCGCCGCGCTCGGCAAGAAGGGCTCGGTCTCGGAGCTTCTGAAGACGCTCGGCGCGATGACGCCGGACGAGCGCAAGCAGCAGGGTCCGCTGATCAACGGGCTGAAGGAGCGCGCCACCGAGGCGATCGCGGCGCGCCGCCGCGTGCTCAAGGACGCGGCGCTCGACGCGCGGCTCAACAGTGAGACCGTCGACGTCACGCTGCCGCTGCGCGAGCCGGCGGCCGAGACCGGCCGCATCCACCCGATCAGCCAAGTGATCGACGAACTCACCGCGATCTTCGCCGACATGGGGTTCGCGGTCGCCGAAGGTCCCGACATCGAGACCGACGACTACAACTTCACCATGCTCAACTTTCCGCCCGGCCATCCGGCGCGGGAGATGCACGATACGTTCTATCTGCAGCCGGGCGCCGACGGCTCTCGCAAGGTGCTGCGCACCCACACGTCGCCGGTGCAGATCCGCACCATGCTGGCGCAGAAGCCGCCGATCCGCGTCATCATCCCGGGCCGCACGTATCGCAGCGACAGCGACCAGACCCACACGCCGATGTTCCATCAGGTCGAGGGGCTGGTGATCGACAAGTCTTCACACCTTGGTCATCTCAAGTGGATCCTGCAGGAGTTCTGCAAGGCGTTCTTCGAGGTCGACCAGGTGAAGATGCGGTTTCGGCCGTCGTTCTTCCCGTTCACCGAGCCGTCGCTGGAAGTCGACATCCAGTGCCGCCGCGACAAGGGCGAGATCCGCTTCGGCGAAGGCGACGACTGGCTGGAAATCCTC
>DASWSO010000682.1:0-2630 GCA_036402635.1 Xanthobacteraceae bacterium | reverse complement strand
CAGGGCCGACCTGGCGTCGCTCGATCTCACGGCCGAGGATTTTCTCGGCACCGTCGGCCTGCGCCATCCGGCGGGGGAAGACGACCGCAGCCTGATCGAGCAGATCTCGACGCGGCCGACCTGCGACGTGAACGGGATTATCGGCGGCTACACCGGCGAGGGCGCCAAGACCGTGATCCCGTCGGAAGCGTCAGCGAAAGTGTCGTTCCGGCTGGTCGGCGAGCAGGACCCGGAGAAGATCCGCGAGACGTTCCGCGCGTTCGTGCGCGAGCGGCTGCCGGAAGACGCGAGCGCGACGTTCGGCAATCACACCAGTGCGCCGGCGATCCAGCTCGCTTACGACAATCCGGCGCTCGGCAAGGCGCGCACCGCACTGGCGGAGGAATGGGGCCGCAAGGCGGTGACGATCGGCTCGGGCGGATCGATCCCGATCGTCGGCGACTTCAAGCGCGTGCTCGGAATGGATTCGCTGCTGGTCGGCTTCGGCCTCGACGACGACCGCGTGCACTCGCCGAACGAGAAATACGACCTGACCAGCTTCCACAAGGGCATCCGCAGCTGGGCCCGTATTCTGGCGGCGCTGGCCCATTAGCGCCGTCATTCGGGCTCGGCGAAAGCCGGGGCCCGGAATGACGAAGCCCCTTACGGCGGCGGCTGCGTCAGCAGGGTGGTGAAGGAGCGCTCGCGCACGTCGTAGGCGCGCGCATAGGTGACGCCGTCGCGCTTCACTTCCGCCAGCACCGGCGCCTTGAACTCGTTGCAGTAGTAGACGCCGAGCATTAGCGCGAAATCCGCGCCGTGCACGTCCCAGGTCGGCTCGAACTCGGGGCCGAGCTCGACTGCGGCCGGCGGATGCGGCCCGCATACCGCGATCTTCCAGCGGCGGCCGGCCGGAGGAGTTTCCATGCGGGCCGTCAGCGTGGCGCGCAGCTGCTGCGCCGCCTGCTTGAACGACAGCCCCCAGTAGTCGAGCATGTAGTGGTTCTCGGCCGCGCGCACGCCGCCTTCGATGCGGTTGAAGTGCGTGTACTCGTAAGGGTGCAGCCGCACCATCTCGACCACCGGCGAGATCGCGCCGGCCGCGATCACCGCGGTCGCACCGACCAGCGTCGCGCGGCGGCGGCTTGCCAGCTCCAAGAGCCACGCTCCCGCCAGACCGCCGAGCACCGCCAGCGGCGGCAGCAGGAAAAGGAAGTGGCGGAAACCGTTGTACATCGCCGGCCGCGTGACCAGCGCGATCGCGATCGGCGCCGCCACGGCGGCGAACATCAGCACGTGCACGGCGCGTGCCGGCAGCGCGGCGGAGCGGTCGAGCGCGCGGCGCAGTGCCAGCACGGCGCCCCCGATCCCGAGCGCGGTCATGATCTCCGGCAGCTGCAGCGCCAGCAGCGTCGGCAGATAGCTCGCCGGCATGTCCGGCACCGCGATCAGCTTGCCGTCGAACACTTCGCGCCACGGCTTCTCGAAGAACACCGAGAAGTATTCGATGGCGCGCAAGGGATTGAGCGGGCTGATTACGCTCCAGGGCCACAGCAGCCCCATCACCAGGTAGCCGACAAGGAGGCCCGGCAGCAGCGTCAGCACCAGGCGACCGCCGCGCGCAGCCGCGGCGCGCAATCCGAGCGCATGCGCTTCCAGCACCAGCACGAACGCGAAAGCGGTCGCAGCGTACACTCCCGCGATCCCGCCCATGATACGGGTGCCGAGCGTGAGCCCGAGCCCGCAGCCGAAGATCAGCACGGTGGCGGGAGTCGGCCGCGGGTACTCCTGAAACACGCGCACCAGGCCGAGCAGCAGCACCGCCATCGCGACCGCGAACGGCGCGTCCTTGGCGTTCATGAACATGTGGCCGATGTAGATCGGGCAGGTGGCGAGCAGCACCAGCGCGATCAGGCCGGCGACCGGGCCGCCGACCCGGCGGCCGATGCGCCAGGTGACAGCGAGGCCCGCGATCCCGACCAGCGCGCCGATCAGCCGGCGCGTCTCGAACAGCGAGAATGGCAGGATCTTGGCGGCGAGTGCCGAGACCACGTCGAAGCCGCCGCCGTACATGTAGAGATTGACGAACGACAGCGCCTCGCTGTCGCGGAAGCCGGAGGCGTAGAGCGCCACCAGCTTCTCGCCCATCTGCGCATGGGTGAAGTCGTCCCAGCCGAGTCCGTAGTGGCGGAAGGTGGCGAGCGCCACCGCGCCCACCGCAAACAGCACGACGAGCGCGAGCCGGTCGGCGGCGCGCTCCAGTGAGCCTTGACGCGTACTGACGGAAACCATGGACCCGGCCGCGAGGCGGCTCAGCACGTTGCAGAGCCGCATTCTTCTTTGCCTATAGCGCCCAACTATGGCGCTTTGCCGCCACCGCAGTGGCGATGGCGGCCGGATTTTCCAGGACGGTTAATCCGCGACGAAGGGCGCGGTCAGGCGCCGGCGCCGCGGTACATCTCGGCGACGTGGTCCCAGTCCACCAGGTGATCGAGGAACGCCTTCAGGTAATCGGGCCGCCGGTTGCGGTAGTCGATGTAATAGGAGTGCTCCCACACGTCGCAGCCGAGGATCGGCTTAGCCCCGTGCACCAGCGGGTTCTCGCCGTTCGGCGTCTTCATGATGGCGATCTTGCCGTCCTTGACGGCGAG
>DASWSO010000681.1:0-5783 GCA_036402635.1 Xanthobacteraceae bacterium | reverse complement strand
CGCCGGCGTGGGCAGCTTCCAGCACCTCGGCGGCGAGCTGTTCAAGCAGACCGCGGCCGTGGACATCCTGCACGTGCCTTACAAGGGCGGCGGGCCGGCGATGCTCGATGTCATCAGCGGGCATGTGAAGATCGTGTTCAGCTCGCTGATCCAGACCACCTCTTTCATCCAGTCGGGCCAGTTGAAGGCGCTCGCTACCGGCGGCCGGACACGCAGTCCGGTGCTGCCGGATGTGCCGACCGTGGCCGAGGCTGGCGTTCCGGCTTACGAGGCGACCAACTGGTGGGGCGTGGTCGCGCCCGCCGGCACGCCCGCCGTCATCGTCGAGAAGCTGTACGGCGACATCCAGACGGTGCTGAAGGCGCCCGACGTGCAGGCGCAGTTCGAGCGCGAGGGCGCAGCGGTCGTGCAGATGACCACCGCCGCCTTCGCCGAATATCTCGAGGCCGAGATCGGCAAGTGGGGCCGCGTCGTGAAGGAAGGCAACATCCGCGCGCAGTGACCCGGACTACCGGCATGCCCCCTGCGCGCGACGCAGCCGCGAAACGTCCGCTGCTCGTGATCGACGGCGACTCGTTCGCGCACCGTGCCTATCACGGGCTGCCGAAGACCATTCTGCGGAGCGGCGGCAAGCAGGGCGGCGCCATCGTCGGCTTCGCCAACTTCCTGCTTCGCCTGTACGAGGCCGAGCGGCCGCGCGCCGTCATCGTGGGTTGGGACACGCTCGACGTGCCGACGTTCCGGCACAAGGCGTTCGCGCCCTATCAGAGCGGGCGGGAATTCGACGACGCGCTGCTGGAGCAGCTCGACCTGCTGCCGCAGTTCGTCGCCGCCTGCGGCTTCGGCTCTGCCAAGGCGCCCGGTTACGAGGCGGACGATTTCCTCGCCGCCGCCGTTGCGGCGGAGGAACGGCGCGGTGGCACCGCGCTGGTGGCGAGCGGCGACCGCGACACGTTCCAGCTGGCGTCGGAGAAAACCACGATCCTGCAGCCGGTGCGCGCCGGCGAGATCGCCCGCATCGGGCCGGCCGAAGTGCGCGAACGCTACGGTGTCGAGCCGAGCCAGGTGCCGGACTTCATCGCGCTGCGCGGCGACCCTTCCGACAAACTGCCCGGAGCGAAGGGCGTCGGCGCGGTCGGCGCCGCCACCTTGCTGCGCAAGCACGGCACGCTTGAAGCCGCGATCGCGGCCGGCCGCTTTCCGGCGCAAGCAGACGAATTACGGCTCTATCGCCGCATCGCTACCATGGATGCGTCGGCCCCCTTGCCGCCGCTGAAGGATCAAACGCCGAGTTGGAACAAAGCCGCCGCGCTGGCGCGCGAATGGGAACTCGGCCGCTTGGCGGACCGGCTCGAGGAACTGGCGCGCGCCGCCCGCCCGGGAGGTGCGGTCGCTACATCGCCGGAACCCACTTCCAAAATACGCCCTCGCCGCGATCCGGATAGTATTCGAACTCGCAGCCCACGCGCTTGGCGTAGTCTTGCACGGCGGCGCGCGTCGGCTCGGTCAGGGTTCCGTCTCTGACTCCCGGCGGAAACCACTCTTCCAGAATATCGTCCGGAACATAGAGCCCGACCCGCAGCGGCAGCTTGCGGATGATCTCTTCGATCTCCGGCGGCGGCATGTCGCTCATGGTGCGGTTCCTCGCATCGACCTTTCCAGGGGTGGGTTCCACCGGTACCACTATGCTGCCGGGACTCGTCCGCGGCGGCAACGAACGATGCGCCGCTGCCGTTCCACCCGAAAACCGATCCGCCGGGACAGCTGAATGGCGATCACGGACATTGCGAAAAGGGTCTACGACCACACCTGGAAGCTCGACCCGATCATCCGCAGCCTGCTCGACCAGGATTTCTACAAGCTGCTGATGCTGCAGATGATCTGGCGCCTCTACCCGCAGGTGCAGGTGACTTTTTCGCTGATCAACCGCACCCGGCAGGTGCGCATCGCCGACGAGATCGACGAGACCGAGCTGCGCCGGCAGCTCGATCATGCCCGCACCATCCGCTTTGCCAAGAAGGAAATGATCTGGCTCGCCGGCAACACATTCTACGGCACCAGGCAGATCTTCGCGCCGGATTTCCTCGCCTGGCTTGCGGACTTCCGCCTGCCGGAATACGAGCTGGCGCGCGAGGACGGGCAGTACGTGCTGCACTTTCCCGGACCCTGGACCCACACCACGATGTGGGAAATCCCGGCGCTCGCCATCATCAACGAGCTGCGCTCGCGTGCCGCGCTGCGGCGCTATGGCCGCTTCACCCTCGACGTGGTCTATGCGCGCGCCAAGGCTAAGCTGTGGAGCAAGGTGGAACGGCTCGCCCGGCTTCCCGACCTGAAGATCTCCGATTTCGGAACGCGCCGACGCCACAGTTTCCTGTGGCAGCGCTGGTGCGTGGAGGCACTGAAGGAAAGGCTTGGCGACGCCTTCATCGGCTCCAGCAACGTGCTGCTGGCGATGGACAACGACCTCGAGGCGATCGGCACCAACGCACACGAACTGCCGATGGTGTCGGCGGCGCTGGCCGACACCGACGAGCAGCTTCGGCAGGCGCCGTACCGCGTGCTGCAGGAATGGCAGCGCTACTACGGCGGCAACCTGCTGATCGTGCTGCCGGACACGTTCGGCACCGCCGCGTTCCTGCGCGACGCCCCCGACTGGGTCGCGGCCTGGACCGGCTTCCGCCCGGATTCCGCACCGCCGATCGAAGCCGGCGAGGCGATCATCGCCTGGTGGCGCGCCAAGGGACAGGACCCGCGCGACAAGCTCCTGATCTTTTCCGACGCGCTCGACGTCGACGCGATCGAGGCCGTCTACCGCCACTTCGCCGGCAAAGTGCGCATGAGCTTCGGCTGGGGAACCAACCTGACCAACGACTTCGAAGGCTGCGCCCCGGACGACAATCCGGGCCTGAAGCCGATCTCGCTGGTCTGCAAGGTGAGCGCGGTCAACGGCCGGCCGGCCGTGAAACTCTCCGACAATCCCAACAAGGCGACTGGCGAAGCGGACGAAGTCGCGCGATACCTGCGCGTGTTCGGCACCGAAGGCCGCAGCGCGCAGCCGGTGTCGATCTGAAACGAAGCGCGACGCAAGACAAGGAAACGTGGTGATGAAGGCTGCAGTTGTCGGCAAGGACGGAGTAGAGGTCGGG
Organism: Xanthobacteraceae bacterium; assembly: GCA_036402635.1. Lineage (GTDB taxonomy): Bacteria > Pseudomonadota > Alphaproteobacteria > Rhizobiales > Xanthobacteraceae > DASWSO01. Next base: position 2,634 of record DASWSO010000681.1, on the reverse strand, counting down.
GAAGTTGCCAAGCCCGAGCCGAAGCCGAACGAGGTGCTGGTGCGCGTGCGCGCATCGAGCCTCAACCGCGCCGACCTGCTGGTCGCGCTTGGGCATCAGCACGGCGCCGTCGGCGGCATCGGTGCCCGCATCGGGCTCGAATGCGCCGGCGAGGTCGCGGCGGTCGGCAGCGAGGTGAAGGATTTCCGGGTTGGCGACCGCGTCATGGGCTCGGCGCCCGGCGGGCTGGCGGAATACACCGTGAGCGATGCCGGCCGCATGCACCGCATTCCGGGCAACAATATGAGCTACGAGCAGGCCGCCTGCCTGCCGGTCGCGCTGCAGACGATGCACAACGCCATCGTGACCGCCGGACGCTTCAAGCGCGGCGAGAGCCTGCTGATCCAAGGCGCCAGCTCCGGCGTCGGCTTGATGGGGCTGCAGATCGGCAAGCTGCTTGGCGCCGCCGTCGTGATGGGCACCTCGACCAACCCGGAGCGGCGCGCGCGGCTGCAGGAGTTCGGCGCCGACGTGGCGCTCGACAGCGGCGATCCACAATGGCCGGAAGCGGTGAAGCAGGCCACTGGCGGCAAGGGCGTCAACCTGATCGTCGACCAGGTGTCGGCGAGCGTCGCCAACCAGAATCTCGCCGCCGCAGCGATCCTCGGGCGCATCGTCAATGTCGGCCGGCTCGGCGGCATGAAGGGCGAGTTCGACTTCGACCTGCATGCGGCGCGGCGGATCGATTATATCGGCGTCACCTTCCGCACCCGCACGCCCGAGGAGGTGCGCGAGATCAACCGGGTGATGCGCGCCGATCTGTGGGACGCGGTGGAGGCCGGCAAGCTGGCGCTGCCGATCGACACCACCTACCCGCTCGCCAAGGTCGCCGACGCGCTCGCCCGCATGCGCGCCAACCAGCACTTCGGCAAGATCGTCGTCACCATGTGACGGCCGCAACTGGGCAGGCGGGGCGCGGTTTTGCGCGCATCGGGCCAGGCGCGTAGGATCGCAGTGCAGCCCAACACGTGAGGAGGTCATTATGCGCCGGTTGATTGTCGCGGCCACGCTCGCCGCATTCACGCTCCCCGCATTCGCGCAGCAGCCGCCCACGCGCCCAGCGGCCCCGCCGGCGGCGCAGCCCCGCAAGCCCGCAGCACAGGCGCAGCCGGCGCAACCGCCGCAGCCCGCGCCCGGCATGTTCCCCTGCCGTACGCAGGGCGAGGTCTGCCACATCCTGGTGGTCACCGCCGCCAATCAGGGGACGCTGATCTTCTCCAACGCGCCGAAAGGGATGGAGGCGGAGGGCAAGCCGGTGACCGTGCAGGGCGCCGACCTCGGGCAGAACGTCGGGCGCGTTGCCATGCTGGCCGGCGAGCTTTCCGGCACCACGGTCAGCAACGCGGAGGTGATCGAGATCGCCGGCCCGCTGCTGTCGTTCGTGGTGAAGTCCTCGATGAGCGGCGAGGACAGCGGCGGCGCCGCACGCGGCCAGCCGCCGCGCGGTCAGCCCGCGGGCAGCGGTCAGCCGCGGCGCTGAGACGCCCCGCCGGCGCTCAGCTGACGGCCAGCGGCGCCAGCGCGTCGATGTCGGTGACGACGTCGATGATCACCGGCCGCTGTGCGTCGAGTGCGCGGGCGAGCGCCGGCGCGAACTCGCTGGGCTTCTCCACCCGAATCCCAAGCGCGCCGATGTCCTGGGCGACGCGGGCGAAGTTGACCTGCGTGTAGGTCCACAGCTCGCGCGCCTTCTGCGTCTGCTGGCCGCCGTAGACCCGGTCGAAGCCGCGCTTGGACTGGTTGCCGCCGCCGTTGTTGTTGACGATGGTGACCGCGTTCATGCTCCAGCGCACCGCGGTTTCCAGTTCGCCGATGTGGTACCAGAACCCGGCGTCGCCGGTGAACGTCACCACCGGACGGTGCGGGGCAGCGCATTTGGCGCCAAGACCGGCCGGGAACGCCCAGCCGAGGTGACCGGCGCTGCGGATGTAGCTCTGGTTGGGCGAGCGCAGGTCGTACATGCCGCCCATCCACATGCCGGCGTGGCCGGTGTCGACCACCACGATGGCATCGTCCGGAAGGTGCTTGCTCAGATCGGCGCAGATGCGCGCCGGGTGCATGGGAACCGCATCGGATTCGAACAGCGGCCGGAATTTCTCGTAGTACTCGTTGCGCAGCGCGGCCACCTGCGCGATCCACGCCTTGCGGCGCGAGGCACTGCCGCCGTCGGCCATCTGGGTCATCTGGGCGAGTGTCGCCATGGCGTCGCCCAACACCGCGGCCTTGAGCGGATAGTTGCGGCCGAGTGCTTCCGGGTCAATGTCGATCTGGATCGCTGGCGTTCCGATCTTCGGCACCGCCCAGAAATGCGTGGTCATGCCGCCGGTCTCGGTGCCGATGAAGCACACGAGGTCGGCTTGGCCCACGATCGTGTTGGCGGTTTCGCGCGAATAGCTACCAACCACGCCAAGCGACAGCGGGTGCGTGCCCGGAAGCGAATCCTTGCCATTGAGCGAGGTCGCGACCGGGATCTGCAGCTTCTCGGCCAGGGCGACGAGCTCGGCCCCGGCGCGCGAGGCGCGCACGCCGCCGCCGGCGACGATCACGGGCCGCTCGGCCGACTGGAGCAACTCAAGGGCGGCGCGCACGTGCTGC
>DASWSO010000680.1:0-1529 GCA_036402635.1 Xanthobacteraceae bacterium | reverse complement strand
CGAGCTCGCGACCCGGATCGGGTCGCAGGCGAACGAGCAGAGCTGCCTGATCGTCGACCAGCACCAGCGCACCTCGGTGCCGAACCTCTACGCGGCCGGCGACGTCACCTTCGACCTGTCGCAGATCAGCGTCGCCACCGGACAGGCCGCGGTCGCCGCCACCGACATCCACAACACCCTGCCGCTCAACCCGCGTTAGCGCGCCGCCGCGGCTCCCTCTAGATTGCCACGCATGGGAAGGCGGCGCCTATCGCGGGCGCGACGCCGCATGGACGGAGACGATGACGCATGTTGAAACGCTTGTTGCCGGCGCTCGCCATCGTGCTCGGCGTTACGGCCGCGGTGCCGGCGCAGGACTGGCCCGGCAAGCCGGTGCGCGTGTTCGTTCCGTTCGGGCCCGGGTCCACGCCTGACGTGGTGGCGCGGCTGATCGCCGACCGGCTGCAGACCCGGACCGGCGGCACTTTCGTGGTCGAGAACAAGCCGGGCGCCAGCGGCAATATCGGCACCGACGCGGTCGCCAAGGGCGAACCGGACGGCCACACGATCGGGGTCAGCATCGGCGGGCCGCTCGCCATCAACACGCTGTTGTTTTCAAAACTGCCGTACGACCCGGAGAAGGACATCGCGCCCGTCACCCAATTGGTGACGCAACCGAGCGCGCTGGTGGTCAACGCCGACCTCGGCGTCAACAGCCTCGCCGAACTGATCGCGCTGCTCAAGCGCGAGCCCGGCAAGCACAATTACGGATCGATCGGCAACGGCTCGCTGTCGCATCTCGCCATGGAGGCAATCGTGCAGAAGAGCGGCACCGAGGTGCAGCACGTGCCGTATCCGGGCTCGCCGCAGGCGATGACGGCGCTGCTGCGCGGCGACGTGCAGGTCGCCTGCCTGCCGGCGATCGCGGTGACGCCGCATCTCGCCTCCGGCAAGATCAAGATCCTGGCGGTGTCGACGCCGAAGCGCTCCGCCTATCTGCCGGACATTCCGACCCTGAAGGAAGCCGGCGTCGACGTCGAGGCCGACGCCTGGAACGGCCTGATCGCCCCCGGCGGCACGCCCGCCGCCGTGGTCGAGCGCATCAACCGCGAGGTGGCCGAGGTGCTGAAGCAGCCCGACATCCGCGAGAAGCTCGGCACCCAGCTGATGGAGCCGATCGGCAATTCGCCGGCGCAGTTTCGCGACGCGATCCGCGCCGAGGTGAAACGCTGGGAGCCGGTGATCAAGGCCGGCAACATCAAGATCAATTAGCGTCGCCGCAACCAGCCCGCCGTCCCGTCAGTCCGGAAAGCCGCGCAGCGGCTGTCCGGAATGACGGCCTAGTTCGCCGTGATCCCGGCCGACCTGATGATGTCGCCGATGCGCTCGAAGTCGCGCGCCACCACCGCCTTGAACTCATCCGGCGTATTGCCGACCACCGTGAAGCCGCTGGCGATCGAGCGCGCGCGCACCTCCGGATCGTTGAGCGCCGAGACCGCCGACGCGTGCACGCGCTTGACCACCTCCGGCGGCGTTTTGGCCGGCAGCAG
>DASWSO010000679.1:0-2350 GCA_036402635.1 Xanthobacteraceae bacterium | reverse complement strand
GCTGGCGCTGGAAGTGTTGTCGGCCCGGCCCTATGCCTTTCTCGATGACGCGCCGCTGGAAGAGCGCCGCACCCAGGCGGTGCTGGCGCGGCGCTGGATGTCGCCGGAGGATGCTTCGGATCTTGGCCGGCTCGATCCCGTTGCGATCGCGCGGGTTCGGGCCGAGGGTTGGCCGGAAGCGGAGAACGCCGACGAGTTGCACGACGCGCTGGCGCTGGGTGGTCGGCGTCTCGCTGGCGCTGCCACGTTTTCGCGGTGGTACCAAGGTGCCGCCGCAGCTGGCGCGGATGGGCGCCGAGGATCTAATCGGCGCGGTGTTTCCCGACCAGATCGCCTGCGCCGAAAATCTAGCCGGCGAGCGGGAAATTCCCGATCACCCGCTGGTGCGCCAGGCCATCGGTGACAGCCTGACCGAGGCCATGGATATCGCTGGGCTGGAGCGCCTGCTCGGAAGAATCGAGCAGGGGGAGGTCCAGGTCGTGGCGCGCGATCTCACGCAGCCCTCGCCGCTGGCGCTGGAAGTGTTGTCGGCCCGGCCCTATGCCTTTCTCGATGACGCGCCGCTGGAAGAGCGCCGCACCCAGGCGGTGCTGGCGCGGCGCTGGATGTCGCCGGAGGATGCTTCCGATCTTGGCCGGCTCGATCCCGTTGCGATCGCGCGGGTTCGGGCCGAGGGTTGGCCGGAAGCGGAGAACGCCGACGAGTTGCACGACGCGCTGGTTTGGCTCGGCTTCCTGACGGAGGCGGAAATCGCGGCCCAGCCGCGCTGGAGCGATTGGCTCGGGGAGCTTGCCGCGGCGAAGCGCGCTGGGCGCCTGGACATCGCGGGTGCAACGCTGTGGATGTCCGCCGAACGGGCGGCGCTGTTCCGCGCGCTGTGGCCGCAGGCGACGATCGAGCCCGACATAACCGCGCCGGCTTCGCGGGATGCGCGCGTCTGGTCGCGCGAGGACGCGCTCGTCGAAATCATCCGCGGCCGTCTCGAAGGCCTTGGCCCGGTCGCCGCGGCCGAACTAGCCGAGCCGCTCGCTTTAATTCCAAGCGAGCTGGAAGCGCCGCTCGCGAAGCTTGAAGTTGAAGGTTTCGCGATGCGCGGATGTTTTACGGCAAACGCGAACAGCGAGGAGTGGTGCGAGCGCCGGCTGTTGTCGCGCATCCATCATTACACCATCAGGCGGCTGCGCGCCGAGATCGAGCCGGTGGCCGCGCGCGACTTTCTCAATTTCCTGTTCACCTGGCAGCGTGTCGCGCCGAAGGCGCGGATGACCGGCGCAAAAGCGCTTGAGGTCATTCTCGCGCAGCTGGAAGGTTTTGAGGCGCCGGCCGCGGCATGGGAGGCCGAGATCTTGCCGGCGCGGCTTTCCGATTACGAGCGGGCCTGGCTCGACGAACGCTGCCTGGCGGGACATCTGACCTGGCTACGTCTGCGCCCCCGCGGCGGCGCCGCAAGCGACAAGCGGGCCTCGCCGTTGCGAACCACGCCGATCGCGCTGTTGCCGCGGCGGCACAGCGGCGTGTGGACGTCATTGTCGGCGCAGACCGATGGCGTCCGCCAGTCGCCGCGGGCGCAAATGGTCGCGGACTGGATTGGCGAAAACGGGGCTTCGTTCTTTGACGACATACTTGAAGGCAGCGGCCTGTTGCGATCGCAACTCGAAGAGGCCGTTGCGGAGCTGGTGGCGCTCGGTCTCGTCACTGCGGACAGTTTTGGTGGCCTGCGCGCGCTGCTTATACCCTCGAGTGAGCGGCGTCCATCGCGGCGGCGCCGCAGTGTCGCGGCTTTCGATGTACAGGACGCCGGCCGCTGGTCGCTGGTGCGCCGTAACGCCGCCGCCGCCAATAGCGATGCCGTCGAGTACGTCGCTCGCACGCTGCTGCGGCGTTATGGCGTGGTGTTCTGGCGACTGATCGAGCGGGAGGCCGCGTGGTTGCCGCCGTGGCGGGACTTTTTGCGGGTCTACCGCCGGCTGGAGAGCCGCGGTGAAATCCGCGGCGGACGTTTCGTCGCCGGATTTACCGGCGAGCAATTTGCGCTGCCGGACGCCATCGGCGCCTTGCGCGAAACCCGACGGCAGGGCGACAAGGGCATCCTTGTCGCGGTGTCGGGTTCGGACCCGCTGAACCTCGCCGGCATCTTGACGCCCGGGCCGAGGATCGCGGCGCTCACCGGCAATCGGGTGCTGTATCGGGATGGCGTGCCGGTGGCGGCATTGACCGCGGGCGAGGTCAGCTTCTTCGGGGAATTCGACTTGGCCACCGAATGGCACGCACGTCAGGTGTTGCTGCGCAGCGCGCTGCGGGCTCCCTCGCTTGCGCCGCAGCTGGACCATATCAGCGCTGAGCCACGGAT
>DASWSO010000678.1:0-1890 GCA_036402635.1 Xanthobacteraceae bacterium | reverse complement strand
CCCCCCGTTTTGCCAATTGCCATGAACGAGACCGTAACGACCATCACGAATGCCCGGGACAGCGCGCACGCCGGCGCCGAGCTCGGCCAAGCCATCCGGAAGGCCTTCAAGGGAGCCCCGGCCGACGCGGTCATTCTTTTTGCATCGGCGCAACACGATTATCCACGGTTGCTCCGCACGCTTGCCGAAGAGGCCGGCACGCAAACCATCGCCGGCTCCTCGTCTGCCGGCGAATTCACCAGTAGTCAGCACAAGGAAGGTCACGTTTCCGCCATGGCGATCCGCTCGCAGAACATGCGCTGCGCGCTGGGCATGGGGCAAGGCATCAGCACCGATCCCGCCGCCGCGGCGCGGCAGGTGGCGGCGGGCTTCAAAGGCCTGAACGGGCCCTCGCTCCCCTATCGCTCGGCGCTCGTTATGACCGATGCGCTGGCCGGCCATACCGATGCGGTGGTCGAGCAGCTCACCCTGGCCACCGGCGGCAACTACCGTTTCTTCGGCGGCGGCGCCGGCGACGACGGCCGCTTTCAGAAGACGTACGTGTTTGCCGGCACCGAAGCGCTAAGCGACGCGGTGGTCGCGCTCGAGCTGCAAACGCTGCAGCCGCTCGGAGTCGGGGTGGCGCATGGCTGGGTGCCCGCCGGGCCTGGCTACCGCGTCACCGAGTCGGTCGGGACGCGGCTGGTGAGCCTCAACGGCGCGCCCGCGGCGCAGGTGATGGAGCAGCATGCCGAGGCGACCGGACAGAAATTCGATGCGGCCGATCCGATGCCGTTTTTCCTGCACAACATTCTCGGCATCAAGAGCGAAGGCAACTACCGGCTGCGCGTTCCCCTGGGCGTGAACGCAGACGGCGCACTCGCCTGCGCCGCCGACGTTCCCACGGGAACCGTGGTGCACATCATGAAGACCTCGCAGGCCTCCGCAGTGAAGGCCGCCGAGCAGGCCACGCGTGCGGCACTCTCCGCGCTCGGCGGCCGCAAACCCGCCGCAGCGTTGGTATTCGATTGCGTCGCCACCCGCCTGCGCCTTGGACGCGGGTTCGACGACGAGCTGCGCGCGTGCGCCGACCTCCTTGATCCCGCGCCATTTGTCGGCTGCAATACCTACGGACAGATCGCGCGCGCCGAGGGGCAGTTCGGCGGCTTCCATAATTGCACCGCCGTGGTCTGCGTCATCCCGGAGTAGCAGTGGACCTTGCCGGCACCGCGGACCTGCTGGTCCGGCTCAGCCTTCCCGGGGCGCGTGCGCAGGCCGCGACGAATCTTGCCGCAGCGGTTGGCGCCGACCGCCTCATCGTCCTGGTGCGCGACCCGGTTCTCGGCGTCCTGCTTCCGGCGGCGGGTTTCCCGCAGACGCTCCACGGCGGACCTGCCTGGCGCGCCTTCGTCGCGCGCTGCATGGCCGCCGGGCGCCACGCAGGCGAAGTGGACCTTCCCGCAGGAAAGCTCGCGCCCGCCCTCGCGCTCGCGCTGGAGGACGTCGTCGCCGTCTTCATCGGCGGCCAGCCGCAAGAAGAGGAGTTGCGCGACGTGGAGCGGCTGCTGCCCATGCTCGCCGTCGCGTTAAGCGCCGAGCAGGAGGCACTGCTCGCGCGCAGCGAGGCGCTCGACGCCAGGCGCGCAGCCGGCCGCGCCGAGACGCTTGCCGACGCGCTGGAAGCCGCGCGCGCCGAAGGCGCCAAGCTCAACGCCGAACTGCGCATGGAGCACCGGCGCAAGGACGATTTTCTCGCCATGCTGGCGCACGAGCTGCGCAATCCGCTGACGCCGCTCGTCAATGCCATGGAGCTGCTGCGGCGCGGGGTCCTCGAGGCGAACGGAAACGAACGCATGCTGGACATCGCCGCAAGGCAGGTGAATCAGCTGATCCGCCTGGTGGAGGATCTGC
>DASWSO010000677.1:0-1711 GCA_036402635.1 Xanthobacteraceae bacterium | reverse complement strand
TCGCTTCGGCGCTGCTCTGGATGCCGGCGCACTGGGCGTTGCTGTCGGTCGCGGCCTGGCGCGCGCTGTGGCAGCTGATCGTCGACCCGTACCGCTGGGACAAGACCGAGCACGGGCTTGCCCGCACGTCGCGGCTCGCTGCCGCCGATCAGATGTAGCGCCGCAGATCGGTGGCGGCTTCCTGCGGCGTCCGCTTCATGTTGAACGGCGCGACGAACTGCCCGCGCTTGTCCATGAGATACACGAGCGCGGTGTGGTCCATGGTGTAGCCGCCGTCGGTCGGGACCTTCCTGGAGTAGACCCGGTACGATTTCAGCATGCGTTCGACGTCCTCGCGGCTGCCGGTGAGCGCCATCAGGTGCGGATCGAAGCTGCCGAGATAGTCCTTCAGCACCGCCGGCGTGTCGCGTTCCGGATCGACGGTGACGAAAGCGGCCCGCACCTTGTCGGCGTCGGGCCCGAGCTGGCGTAGGATTTCAGAGACTTCGAACAGCGTGGTCGGGCAGATGTCCGGGCAATGCGTGAAGCCGAAGAACAGCAGCGTCGGACGGCCCTTGAGGTCGTCCTGCGTCACCGCGCGCCCGTCCTGATCGACCAGCTGGAACGGACCGCCGACCGCGGAGCGCGTGATCGGCACGTCCGCCCGCCACGCCACCACCAGCACCACCGTGAGCATGCTGGCGAGGCCGGCCAGGAAGGCGGCGGCAATCAGCAGCACACGCACGGTACGCGGCGTCATGGTGATCCGTCGATCCGGTCAGAAACAGGCGACGATGCCGGCGAGGACGGCCTCGTAGAACACCGCCGCGCCGGAATGCGCCCACAGCAGCAGCCCGGCCGCCGCAAGCGCGCCGACCGCCGCGGCTGCCAGCAGCAGCTGCGGGTTCGACAAGGCCGACGAGGATGTCCCTGGCATGCAATCGCTCCAGCCGCTGACATAGAGGCTGCGGCGGCGCCCTGCAACGGCGGCTCAATACTCGACCGCGGTGAGGTAGAGCCCGTCGGGCGGCGCCACTGGCCCGCAGCGCGCGCGGTCGCGTGCCGCCAGTGCGGCGGCGAGATCGTCGCCGCTCCAGCGGCCTTCGCCGACCCAGGCCAGCGAGCCGACCATCGAGCGCACCTGGTGGTGAAGGAACGAGCGGGCCGCCGCATGCACGGTGACGACGTCGCCGTCGCGCTGCACGTCGAGGTGGTCGAGCGTCTTGTGCGGCGATTTCGCCTGGCATTCGGCGGCTCGGAAGGTGGTGAAGTCGTGCTTGCCGAGCAGCCGCTGCGCCGCCGCATGCATCGCGCCGGCATCGAGCGGCCGCGGCACCCTCCAGGCGCGGCCGCGCTCGATCGCCAGGTCGGCGCGCCGGTTGACGATGCGGTACTGGTAGTGCCGCCGCACCGCCGAGAAGCGTGCGTCGAACTCGCCGGCGACGCGTTCGGCTCCGATCACCGCGATCGGATGCGGTCGCAGATGCGCGTTGAGCGCATCGCGCACGCGGCCCGGCTCCGGCTCGGCGGCCAGGTCGAGGTGCGCCACCTGCGCAAGCGCATGCACGCCCGCATCGGTGCGTCCCGCCCCCTGCACATGCACCGCTTCGCCACAGAACGCCTTCACGGCCTCGGTCAGCAGGCCCTGCACGGAGACGCCGTTGGCCTGCATCTGCCACCCGACGAACGGGCCGCCGTCGTATTCGATGGTCAACTTGTAGCGCGGCATCGC
>DASWSO010000676.1:0-5242 GCA_036402635.1 Xanthobacteraceae bacterium | reverse complement strand
GTGAGGTCGGTGACGGTCAGCTCGGCTTCCGCCAGCAGCGCGAGGATGCGCAGCCGCGTCGGCTCGGCCGTGGCACGCAGGACGGCGTTCAAGGTCTCGAAGCTCAGGCCGCTCGCGTCAGACATAAGGATATCTTTATGTCATTAAATCCTGGAATGCAAGACGGATTGCGCGCACCTGCGGTGCCCAGCGATTTGCCGGGGCAGGGCAGCAGGAGCGCATTCGAGAGCGGGAGCCGAGGAGAGAGCTACTGCGCGGCGTCCGGCGTCTGCTCTTCGGCGCTCTGCGCCTCGTCGACGGTGCGCAGCGCGGCCGGATGCGGCATCGAGATGATGTTGTAGCCGGAATCGACGAAATGCACCTCGCCGGTGACTGCCGTGGAGAGGTCGGACAATAGATACAAAGCGGCCCCGCCGACCTCTTCAATCGAGACCGTGCGGCGCAGCGGCGCGTGCCGCTTCTGGAAATTGTACATCAGTCGCGCGTCGGCGATGCCGGCGCCGGCGAGCGTGCGCACCGGTCCGGCCGAGATCGCATTGACGCGGACGTTGCGTGGTCCGAAATCGTTGGCGAGGTAGCGCACCGAAGCCTCCAGCGCCGCCTTCGCCACCCCCATGACGTTGTAGTTCGGCATCACGCGGGTGGCGCCGCCATAGGTCAGCGTGAGCATGGAGCCGCCGGCCGGCATCAGGGCGGCCGCCCGCTTCGCCACCTCGGTGAACGAGAAGCACGAGATCAGCATGGTGCGCTGGAAGTTCTCGCGCGTGGTGTCGGCGTAGTTGCCCTTCAGCTCGCTGCGGTCGGAAAACGCGATCGCGTGCACGACGAAGTCGAGCGCGCCCCATTCGCGCCCGAGCGCTGAGAACACCGCGTCGACCGAGGCCAGATCCTCGACGTCGCACGGCAGCGTCAGCGAGGAGCCGACCGAGGCGGCGAGCGGCTTCACGCGCTTGCCGAGCGCCTCGCCCTGATAGGTGAAGGCGAGCGTCGCGCCATGCTCCGCCAACATCTTGGCGATGCCCCAGGCCAGCGAGTGGTCGTTGGCGACCCCCATAATGAGGCCGCGCTTGCCCTGCATCAGTTGGGTCATGCGCGGCTGATCATGCTTCGGGCCGCTTCAGCACGAGGCAGGCATTGGTGCCGCCGAAGCCGAACGAGTTCGACAGCACGTGCCCGAGTTGCACATTGTCTTGCCGCTCGCGCACGATCGGCATGTCGGCCATGGCAGGGTCGAGGTTCTCGATATTGGCGCTCTCGCAGATGAAGCCGTTGTTCATCATCAACAGCGAGTAGATCGCCTCCTGCACGCCGGCGGCGCCGAGCGAGTGTCCGGTCAGCGACTTGGTGGCGGAGATCGGCGGGCAGGTGCCGTCGAACACGGCGCGGATCGCCTCGATCTCCTTGAGGTCGCCGACCGGCGTCGAGGTTGCGTGCGGGTTGATGTAGTCGATCGGCGCCTTCACGTCGGCGAGCGCCATCTTCATGCAGCGGATGGCGCCTTCGCCGGACGGCTGCACCATGTCGTAGCCGTCCGAGGTGGCGCCGTAACCGACGATCTCGGCGTAGATGCGGGCGCCGCGGGCCTTGGCGTGTTCGAGTTCTTCCAGCACCACCACGCCGGCGCCGCCGGCGATCACGAAGCCGTCGCGATCGGCGTCGTAGGCGCGCGAGGCCCTTTCCGGCGTCTGGTTGTACTTGGTCGACATCGCCCCCATGGCGTCGAACAGCACCGAGAGGGTCCAGTCGAGCTCCTCCGAGCCGCCGGCGAACATGACGTCCTGTTTGCCGAGCTTGATGATCTCCATCGCATTGCCGATACAATGGTTGGAGGTCGCGCAGGCCGACGAGATCGAATAGTTCACACCCTTGATCTTGAACCAGGTCGAGAGCGTCGCCGAAGCGGTCGAAGACATCGCCTTCGGCACTGCGAACGGGCCAACGCGCTTCGGTCCCCTGCTGCGCGCGGTGTCGGCGGCTTCGACAATGGCGCGGGTGGAGGGACCGCCGGAGCCCATGATGAGGCCGGTGCGCTCGTTGGAGATTTCGTTCTCCTCAAGCCCGCTGTCGCGAATCGCCTGGTCCATGGCGACGTGGTTCCAGGCGGTTCCGCCGCCATGGAACCGCATGGCGCGGCGGTCCACCGCCTCCTCGGGAATCAGCGTGGGAGCGCCATGCACCTGCGACTTGAAGCCGAGTTCGGCGTATTTGTCGGCGCGCACCACGCCCGACTTCGCCTCGCGCAGGCTCGCCAGCACTTCTTGGGTGTTGTTGCCGATCGAGGAGACGATCCCCATTCCGGTCACGACGACTCGTCTCATGCTCGCCTCATCGCGTATTCAATTCAGTATAGATCGGGCAGGCCACGGGTAAACACGCGCCTCAAGCCGCGGGCACGTTCGCGCCGTCCGCTGAGTTGCCGAGACCCTCAGGCCCCGCTCGCCTGCATCGCCGCGTCCTGCCGGAACAGGCCGACCTTCAGATCGCTGGCTCTGTAGATGATGTTGCCGTCGGCCGAAAGCCAGCCGTCGGCGATTCCGAGCACCAGCTTGGAACGCATCACCCGCTTGATGTCGATCCCGTAGATGACCTTCTTCATCGTCGGCAGCACCTGGCCGGAGAATTTCAGCTCGCCGAGACCGAGCGCGCGGCCGCGGCCTTCGGCGCCGAGCCAGCCGAGGAAGAAGCCGAGCAACTGCCACAGCGCGTCGACCCCGAGGCAGCCGGGCATCACCGGGTCGCCCTTGAAGTGGCAGGGGAAGAACCAGAGCTCCGGCTTCACATCCAGTTCGGCCCGGATCAGGCCTTTGCCGTGCGGGCCGCCGGCCTCCGCGATCTCGGAAATGCGGTCGAACATCAGCATCGGCGGGAGCGGCAGCTGCGGATTACCCTCGCCGAACAATTCACCGCGGCCGCAGGCGAGCAAATCCTCGTAATCAAAGCTCGACTTGCGGTTCTGCATCGGTGCCCTGTTCCCTGGCCGCCCGCATGACTATCTCAGGCTCCTGAGCGGCCGGAAGCGTCCTAACATACGGCCTCTGCAGCGCAAAGTGCGTGTGGTCGCGGCCGGGCCGGTCCCTCCCTGGTTGCGCCCTCAGGATGCGGTGATATGATCGCGGGTGCAACAATTCGAGGAGCGCGGGCCGCGCTCGGCGCGGTGGAACGATGACGCAATCCCGTACCGTGGTGATTTCACGAGCGATGGAGGCGATGCCAGGCCTTCGGGGCGGCGCTTCCGTTCGCGGCGACCTCACCGGTTGCCCCTGGCATGACGTCAAGGCGATGCTCCGGCAGGTCGGCCTGCGCCCGACTCGGCAGCGGATGGCGCTGGGCTGGATCCTGTTCGGCAAGGGCGACCGGCATCTGAGCGCCGAAATGCTGTTCGAGGAGGCCACCCGCGCCAAGGTGCCGGTGTCGCTTGCGACCGTCTACAACACGCTCCACCAGTTCGTGCAGGTCGGGCTGTTGCGGCAGGTCGCGGTGGACGGGTCGAAGAGCTACTTCGATACCAATGCTTCCGAGCACCATCATTTCTTCGTCGAGGGCGAGGATGCGCTGGTGGATATCCCGGAGGCCGAGATGGTGGTCGACAAGCTTCCCGACGCGCCGGACGGCTTCGAGATCGCCCGCATCGACGTGGTGGTCCGGCTCAAGCGCAAGGGCGAGCCGTCGTAACCACGGCCGCCGTCACTCCAGCTTCTCGTTGGGGTAGACCCCGAACAGCCGTTCCTGCTCGATCCACCCGTCGAAACCGGGGCCGGAGATGCGGCACCAGCCTGGGCTGCACTTCTTTACGGTCGCGACCACGCCCGCCTGCAGCCGCGCCACCACCGCGGTCTGCGTATCGGCTTTGTCGCGCAAGGTCAGCAGCGCGTCTTTGGCCTTCGGATTGGACGTCACCATCGCGGTGCGGCGCCCCGATAGCATCGAGTGGTAGACCCAGCCTTCTGAGCCTTCCCAATCGCGGATGCGCCGCCAATTGTCGTATTCGGCGGTGATCTCCACCGGCAGGCCGGCACGGGTGAAGATCCAGGCGACGTCGTGCTCCTTGGTCGGGCCGCCGCGCACGTTCACCTTCTCGGCCTTCAGGCTCACGAATCGCGGCACCGGCAGGCCGGTGCCGGGCGCCGGCTTCACCGGCGCTTCGTTCGCCGCCGCCGGCGGGATGCAGGCGAGCGCGAGCGTCATCGCGGCCGCCGAGATGGCGCGGAGCCGTGCTGCAACAGAGCGGTTGGAAGGGCGGAGCGTCGTCAGGACCATCTGGTAGACACGGAAGCGCGGCATTGCCATTGTCGGCGGGCGCGGACAGTGTGGCCGCTCACGGTTAATGCCGGCTGAATCGGACGTGAAAAGCGCCGCGGAGAAGCGGGCGCGGGGAGAGGAATGGCGAACCGCAAAAAGCCGCTGGTGGTCGTCACCCGCAAGCTGCCCGACATGGTCGAGACCCGCATGCGCGAGCTGTTCGACGCACAGCTCAACATCGCCGATGCGCCGATGAGCCGCGCCGACCTGGTGGCGGCGGTGAAGAGCGCCGACGTACTGGTGCCGACCGTGACCGACCGCATCGACGCCGAGTTGGTCGGCGAGGCCGGCGAGCGACTGAAGCTGATCGCCAATTTTGGCAACGGGGTCGACAATATCGACGTGGCGGCAGCCGTGAAGGCCGGCATCACCGTCACCAATACGCCGCGCGTGCTCACCGAAGACACCGCCGACATGACGATGGCCTTGATCCTGGCGGTGCCCCGGCGGCTGGCTGAAGGCGCCGCCGTGCTCACCCGCGACGAAGATTGGGCCGGCTGGTCGCCGACCTGGATGCTCGGCCACCGCATCTGGGGAAAGCGGCTCGGCATCATCGGCATGGGCCGGATCGGGCAGGCGGTGGCGCGGCGCGCGCGCGCCTTCGGCCTGCAGATTCATTATCACAACCGCCGCCGCGTGCCGGCCGAGATCGAGGAGGAACTGGAGGCGACCTACTGGGAGAGCCTCGACCAGATGCTCGCCCGCATGGACATCATCTCGATCAACTGCCCGCACACGCCGGCGACGTTCCACCTGCTCTCGGCGCGCCGCCTCAAGCAGCTTCGGCCGCAAGCCTACGTGGTCAACACCGCGCGCGGCGAGGTGATCGACGAAGCAGCTCTCATTCGCATGATCGGCGCGGGCGAATTGGCCGGCGCCGGTCTCGACGTGTTCGAACATGAGCCCGCGGTGAATCCGAAGCTCGCGCGGCTCGCCCGCGAGG
>DASWSO010000675.1:0-1558 GCA_036402635.1 Xanthobacteraceae bacterium | reverse complement strand
GATGGACGACCTCCTCGACAACCCGCTGGTCCCCGCGCTGGGCATCGGGCTGCTGATCGTGCTGGCCGGCTTCGGCTTCTATCGCTTCCGCCAGAAGCGCAAGACCGCGGCCGTGGACAGCTCCTTCCTCGAAAGCCGGCTGCAACCGGATTCTTTCTTCGGCGCCAGCGGCGGGCAACGCATCGACACCGCTGAGACCAACAATCCGACCGGCTCGTCGATGGTCTATTCGCCCAGCCAGCTCGATGCCGCGGGCGACGTCGACCCGGTCGCCGAAGCCGACGTGTACCTGGCCTATGGCCGCGACCTGCAGGCCGAGGAAATCCTCAAGGAAGCCCTGCGCATCAACCCGCAGCGGGTGGCGATCCACGGCAAGCTGCTGGAGATCTACGCCAAGCGCCGCGACGTGAAGGCCTTCGAGGTGGTCGCCGCCGAGGCCTACAACCTCACCCACGGTTCGGGCACCGAGTGGGAGCACATCTCCGACCTCGGCCGCGAACTCGACCCGTCCAACCCGCTGTACCGCGGGGGCCAGCCGGGTTCCGGCGCCGCCGCGGTTGCGACCACCGCCGTGGCCGCCAAGGCTGCCGCGCGCGCACCGACCCCGGCACCGTCGGCAGCCGACGTCGACCTCGACCTCGACTTCTCGCTCGGCGACGAGCCGGACACGCTGCAGCCGCCCGCACCGGCGCCGGCAGCCAGGCCGTCCCGCGCCGCCGCCCCCGCGCCGGCTCGCGCCGCCGTGGAGCCGCCGCCGCTGGAGATGGACTTCAGCGGCGCGCCCAGCCTCGAGCTGCCGCGCACCGAACCTGCCCGCCTCGAAACGCCGTCGCTGAACGTCGACGAAGGCAGCCTGAACTTCACGCCGTCCGCCGTCCCGGCGCCCGCGCCGAAGGCAGCTGCCGCACCCGCTGCCAGCGACAGCGGCATGATGGAATTCGACCTCGCCGGCCTGTCGCTCGACCTGCCCCCGAGCAGTGCTCCGGCGCCCGCGCCGAGCGCTGCGAAGACGCCCACCATCGGGCCGGCCGCCGCCATGAACCTCGACATGCCGCCCCTGGGCGGTGACGTCGGCCTCGGCGACGACGACAGCCCGCTCGCGACCAAGCTGGCGCTGGCAGAGGAATTCAATGCGATCGGCGACGCCGACGGCGCGCGCAGCCTGGCCGAGGAAGTGCTGGCCGAAGCTTCGGGCGACCTGAAGTCACGCGCGCAGCGCCTGCTGGCGGAGATCGGCTGATCCCTTTCCTGCGGCGGTCTCGCCCGTGAGGCTCGCACTCGGCATCAGCTACAACGGACAGGCCTACGACGGCTGGCAGAGCCAGCCGTCCGGCCGCACCGTGCAGGACCATCTGGAAGCGGCACTCGGCCGCTTCGCCGCCCAACCGATCCACACCGTCTGCGCCGGCCGCACGGATGCCGGCGTGCATGCGCTGATGCAGGTGGTGCACTTCGACAGCCCCGTGGATCGCCCCGAGTTCTCGTGGGTGCGTGGGACCAACAGCTTCCTGCCGGCGGACATCGCGGTGCAGTGGGCGCGGCACGTGCCGGATGCCTT
>DASWSO010000674.1:0-1703 GCA_036402635.1 Xanthobacteraceae bacterium | reverse complement strand
GGCGGCTTACGGCGTGATCCGGCGGGGTTCTATTGGCACCCTTGCCAAGCGAGTGCAAGCCCACAGGCGCCGCGTTTCGACACCGGCGCGCGGCAGCCGCGCTTGCAGCTTCGCAAGCAACGTGCGGTCTGCTTCGGATCGTTTCCGAGAACCGTTGCGGACACCATGCGGATCGCCTTGTTCCAGCCGGATATTGCCCAGAACACCGGCACCATCCTGCGGCTCTGCGCCTGCCTCGGCGTCGAGGCGCACATCATCGAGCCGGCGGGGTTTCCGACCAGCGATCGCGCGTTCCGCCGTGCCGGCATGGACTATCTCGACCGGGTCGCGCTGGTGCGGCACGTCTCGTGGACCGCATTCGAGTCGTGGCGCCGACAGGCGGGCGCGCGGCTGCTGCTGTTCACCACCGGCGCGGCCATTCCGTACCTCGATCACCATTATCGCGCCGGCGACGTGCTGCTGTTCGGCCGCGAATCAGCCGGCGTGCCGGACGACGTGCACGCGGCGGCCGACGCGCGCCTCGTCATCCCGCTGCAACCGGGCCTGCGCTCGCTCAACGTGGCGATCGCCTGCGCGATGGCGGCCGGCGAAGCGCTGCGCCAGATCGGCATCGATTCGCGCCAAGCCTAGCGCTATGCTCGCTCCCGCAGGGGGCGTGCGCGATGACGCTGTTCCGTTCTGCGTGCATCGTCGTGCTGCTGCAGTTGGCGGCCGGCGCGATCTCGGTGGCGGCGCCGAAGGGCGGGCCCGGCCTGCTCGACGCGCTGCTCAAGAACACCACCAAGGCGATCAAGCGCGGCGGCAAGGACGACGGCGGCAAGGATGCGGATCCCCCCTCCTCGGCCGCACCGCTGATCCGAAATCCCGCAGCGGGCAATGCGCCGCGCCAGGAGGCGCCCGCCGGGACGGCCGGCATGCCGGTGCTGCAGGCGCCTGCCGCCCAGGCCGAGGCTCCGGAGCCGCCGGCGCCGCGCAAGGTCTACGGGGCCGACATCCTCACCCCGACGCAGATCGAGGCCTGCATCGCGTCGGCCGGGACGCTCGACCGCGAGGGCGAGCGCGTCGACGCCGAGGCGGCGGGGCTGCAGGAAGCCGCGCAATCGATCACGGCGGAGGACGCGCAGCTCGACGGCGAGCGCGAACGGCTGCAGCGCCGCGACGCGGCGGCGGTGGCCCGCTACAATGCCCGGGTCGAGCAGGCGAACGACGCGTCGCGCCGCTACCGCACCGCGCTGGAAGCGCTGAAGGCGGAGGAGACCGCGCTCGCCGACGCGATCGCGCAATTCAACGCGCAGTGCACCGCAAAGCAGCACTATGCCGAGGACATGGAAGCGGTGAAGCAACGGCTCGGCCTGTCCGAACACTAGGCCCGCGCGGCGCCGCCGCGTGGCCGCGGCTCAAAACCGCAGCGAGGCGAAGAATCGGACATTGCGGCCGGGCAGCAGCACCTCGTCCTTCTTGAACGAGGCGGAGTTGCGGATGTCCGCGTTGAGCAGGTTGTCGCCGACGACCCCTACGGTCAGCTCCTGCGCGCCGTATAGCGTGCGCGGCAGCTTGCGGGTGTAGCTCAGTTCCGCCTTGAGCAGATTGTAGCCCGGCGTGGGCGTCTCGTGATCGGCGATCTGCGTGTGCGCGAAGGCGTGCAGCAGGCTGACGCGCGCCAGCCAGTTGGCATCGCGCCAGAACACGCCGCCGCCGGCCCG
>DASWSO010000673.1:0-1682 GCA_036402635.1 Xanthobacteraceae bacterium | reverse complement strand
TCCTGCTCCAGCGTCACGGTCGCCGGCCGCCGCGTGCAGACGATCACGCGGTCCGCGAGCGTCACCGCCTCGAAGAGGTCGTGCGTCACCAGGATCACGGTCTGCCCGCTCTCGTCGGCGAGCCGCAGCAGCAGGTCGTGCATGGCGAGCTTGAGCTGCGCGTCGAGCGCCGCGAACGGCTCGTCGAGCAGCACCGTCTCGGCGCCGTAAAGAAGCATGCGGGCGAGGCAGGCGCGCTTTCGCATGCCGCCCGACAGTTCGTTGGAAAAGCGGGTCTCAAATCCGTCGAGCCCGACATGCTTGAGCACGCGGTCGGCGCGCTCGTAACGCTCCGCGCGCGGCACGCCCGCAAGCTCGAGCGGAAACGCCACATTGTCGCGCGTGCTGCGCCAGGGCAGCAGATTGTCTTTCTGCGTCATGTAGCCGACGTCGGTGTTGATGTCGGAGACGACCTGCCCCTTGTACACGACGCGGCCGCTACTCGGCCCGTACAGCCCAGCGATCATGTTGAGCAGCGTCGACTTGCCGCAGCCGCTCGGGCCGATCACGGCGACGATCTCTCGCTGCCGGATCGCGAGGTCGATGCCGCGCACGGCCTCGACCACCGCCGAGCCTTTGCGGAATGTCTTGGATACCCGTTCGATCTCGATCATGCGGCCCTACAGGATCGAGCGTTGGTGGCCGCCATCGACGTCGATGTTGGTACCGCAGATGAAGCCGGCGCGCTCCGAGGCGAGAAACACCACGGCGTTGGCGATGTCGTCCGGCTCGCCCCAGCGGCCGAGCGGCACCTCGGCGCCCCACTGGCTTTCCTGTTGCTCCAGGCTGCGCCCGAGGCTCACCTCATTGTAGAGCGTGAGCTCGGCGGTGAGCGGTGTCGCGATCCGGCTCGGGCATACCGCATTGACCAAAATGTTGTCGCGCCCAAGATCGTCCGACAGCGATTTCACGAAGGCATGCTGGGCGGCGTTGCTGATCGTGGATGCGATGGCGCTGGCCTGCGGCACCTTGCCGGCCTGGCCGATGATGACGATGAAGCGGCCGCCGCCCTGGCGCCGCATGTGCGGGGCGACCTGGCGTGCCAGTTCCCAGGGCCCGACCACCTTGGTCTGCAGGTGGGCGTCCAGGCTTTCCGCGCTCACCTCCTCGATGCGGCCGGGCAGGTGCGTGCCGGCATTGCTGACCACGATATCGATGCGTCCGAACGCCGCGACCACCTCCGCCACCATGCTGGCGATCTCCGCGCCGTGCGTGACATCCGAAGCGAAGCCGCTCGCCTCGATCTTCGACGCGGTGAGATCGCTGACGGCGTGCGCCAGCTTGTCCGCGTCGCGCCCGCACACCGCGACCCGGCAGCCCTCCTCGCCGAGCCGCTGCGCGATCGCTAGGCCGATGCCGCTGGTACCGCCGGTGATGAGCGCGACCTTGCCGCTCAGGCCCAAATCCATGCCGCGCTCCTACCCAAAAACGTAACGATGGTAGCCGCCGTCGATCGAGACGGAGCTGCCGGTGATGAAATTGGCGCGTTCCGACACCACGAAGGCGACGAGATCGGCGACCTCTTCCGGCGTGCCGGTGCGGCCGAGCACGTTGGCGCGGGTGAAGCCGGCTGATGCCGTCGCACGATCGACGCCGCGCTCGCGCATCTCCTTCTCGATCAGTGACGCCAGGAGCTCGGACTC
>DASWSO010000672.1:0-1516 GCA_036402635.1 Xanthobacteraceae bacterium | reverse complement strand
CTTGCTGCACAGGAACACGCCGCGCACGTTCACCGCCATCAGGTCGTCCCAGGCCTGCTCGTCTGTCTCCACAACGCTGCCGGCGATGCCATAGCCGGCATTGTTGACCAGCACGTCGAGCCGCCCGAGCGCCGCTATGGTTTCGTCCACCATCCGCCGGGCATCGGCGCTGCGCGACACGTCGCCCGCGATCGCCACGGCTTTGCCGTGCTTGCCGCATTCGGCCGCCACCGCCTCCGCCGCGTCTTTGTTCTTGTCGGCGATTGCCACTGCGGCGCCCTCGGACGCAAGCAGCAGGGAGGTGGCGCGGCCGATGCCGGAGCCGCCGCCGGTGACGAGCGTGACTTTGTCCTGCATCCGCATGCGCGTCATCTCTGGTCCTTGGTCCACGCCAGGATGTGGCGCGCCACCGCGACCAGGTCGCCGTTCTGGTTGACGGCGCGGATGTCGCTATAGGAGCGCCGCTTGGCCGGGTCGATCTCGGCGATGGTGTAGGTCAGCGTCACGGTGTCGTTGATGAAGACCGGCCCGAGGAAACGCACCTTGTCGTAGCCGAGCGAGACCGGTGTCTCGTCGCCGGCGGTGCCGGCGGATTTCTCGATCATCATGGTCGAGCAGGTGGACATGAAGCCCATCAGCAGCACGCCGTGGGCGATGCGGCGGCCGTATTTCGAGCGAGCCATGTAGTGCTCGTTGACGTGATTGACCGCGAAATCGCCGGTGATACCGGCGAACAGGTAGATGTCGCTTTCGCCGACGGTCTTGGCAAAGGTGACGCTGTCGCCCGGTTTGACATAGAAATCGCTCATTCGTTCAAAGCCCCCCTTGGTCGCTCGTGGCCGGGTGAATGCAGCTCCGCATCATGGCTCGGCCAGCCGAACCACGCGGTCGCGCGCCAGCGCCTCGATCTCGGCATGACCGAACCCGAGCTCCTGCAGCACGTCGGCGGTCTGCGCGCCGAGCCGCTGCGGCGGCAGCCGGACCTCGGCCGGCTGGCCGTCGTAGCGCACCGGATGATTGACCAGGGTGACGGGAGCGCCGGTCTTGCCGCCGCCGGGCGTCGTGACCAAGGCCTGCATGTGCCGGACCTGCGGGTCGTCCACAATGGCCGCGTAATCCTGCACAGGCGCGTGCCAGATCTTCGCCGGCTCCATCAGCGCCTGCCAATCGGCGGTGGGGCGGGTCGCGAGCCGCGCCGCGATCAGGTCGCCGATCTCGTCCTGCCGGCTCCAGCTGTCGCGGTCCGTGAAGTCCGCTAGGCGCGGCTCGCCGATCATCTTGCCGATTTCGGCGAGCGGGCTCAGCGACAGCGCGAGATGCCCGTCGCGCGTGGCGTAAACCCCGTATGGCGCGGCGTAGTACCAGGCCGCGACATGGCGGAACGCGTGCGTTTTAGGCGGCCGCGCCGGCGCGTTCAGCCACGCGGTCAGCGATTCCGACTGCAAATCGAGCGCGGCTTGCATCAGGTTGGTGTCGACCCGGCAACCGCGGCCGGTGCGTTCACGCCGAAAAAGCG
>DASWSO010000671.1:0-3722 GCA_036402635.1 Xanthobacteraceae bacterium | reverse complement strand
ATAGACCAGCAGCATCAGCAGGGCGAACCGCACCACCCGGCGGGCAACCCAGGCATAGCCGGATCCGAGCGCATCGAAACCGCGGTTGAAGCCGCGGAAGAAGAAGCGGATCGGCCGTGCCCACCAGCGCGGGCGGTGATGCGGATCGTGCGGCTTGAGCAGCAGCGCGCAGAGCGCCGGCGACAGCGTCAGCGACACCGTCAGCGAGATCACCGTGGCGCCCGCGATGGTGAGCGCGAACTGACGGTAGAACTGCCCGGAGATGCCGGTGATGAAGGCGGACGGGATGAACACGGCGGAGAGCACCAGCGCGATCGCGACCAGCGCGCCGCCGACCTTGTCCATGCTCTTGATCGCCGCCTCGCGCGGGTTGAGCCCCTGCGCGATGTTGCGCTCGACGTTCTCCACCACCACGATGGCGTCGTCGACGACGATGCCGACCGCCAGCACCAGCCCGAACAGCGTCAGGTTGTTGAGGGTGAAGCCGAACGTCGACATGAAAAAGAAGGTGCCGATCAGCGACACCGGGATCGCGACGATCGGGATGACGGCGGCGCGCCAAGTCTGCAGGAACACCACCACGACCAGGACCACCAGCAGGATCGCCTCGAGAATGGTCTCCTGCACCGCCGCGACCGACTGCTCGATGAACTGCGTGGGGTTGTAGACGATCTTGTGCTGGATGCCGGGCGGGAAGCGCCTGGAGAGCTCATCCATCGTCTTGATGATGCTCTGCGCGGTGGTCAGCGCGTTGGAGCCGGGGCGCTGGAAGATCGCCAGCGCGACCGCCGGATCCTTGTTGAGATAGGAGTTCGACGAGTAGTCCTGCGCCTGCAGCTCGACGCGGGCGACATCCTTCAGCCGCACCACCGCGTTGGGAGTGGTCTTCACCACCACGTTGGCGAATTCCTCCCGGTCGGCGAGTCGCCCCAGCGTCTGCACCGCCACCTGGAACGCCAGCGGGTTTTCCACCGGCGGCTGGTTAAGCACGCCGGAGGCGACCTGAATGTTCTGCCCCTGCAGCGCCAGCACGACGTCGCTCGCGGTCATCCCGAGCGACTGCAGCCGGTCGGGATCGAGCCAGACCCGCATCGCGTAGTCGCGGCTGCCGAATACGATGATCGAGCCGACGCCGTCGACGCGGGTCAGTGCATCCTTGATCTCCAGCGTCGCGTAATTGGAGATGAACAGCGCATCGCGCGACTCGTCGGGCGAGATCAGGTGCACGACCATCATCAGGTCGGGCGAGCTCTTGGTGACGGTGACGCCGATGGCGCGCACGTCCGCCGGCAGCCGCGGCTGCGCGATCGAGACGCGGTTCTGCACCTGCACCTGGGCGATGTCGAGATTGGTGCCGAGGTCGAACGTGACGGCGATGGAGAAGCGCCCATCCGCAGTGGAATTCGAAGAAATGTAGAGCATGTTCTCGACGCCGTTGATCTGCTCCTCGATCGGAGCGACCACGGTCGAGGCGACCACGTCGGCGCTGGCGCCGGGATACTGGCCGGCGATGTTGATCACCGGCGGGGCGATTTCCGGGTACTGCGCCACCGGCAGCCGGCTAAATGCGACGCCGCCGAGGATCACGAACACGATGGACAGGACCGTCGCGAAGATCGGCCGGTCGATGAAGAAGCGGGAAATGCGCATGCGGCTCTTGTTCGCTCAGCCGGCCTGCGCGGACGGGCCGGGCGGCTTCGCGGGCGGCGCGTTTTCCGCCTGCGGCGCCACCTTCGTGTTCGGCCGCACCCGCGCGATGCCGTTGACGATCACGCGGTCGTCCGCCGCAAGCCCATCCTTGACCACGCGCAATCCGTCGACGACCGGACCAAGCGTTACGTATTTCTGCTTGGCGGTGTTTTCGGCATCCACCACCAGCACGAACTTGCGCACCTGCTCGGTGCCGATGGCGGTGTCCGGCACCAGCAGCGCCTCGTAGGGCGGCGAAGCCGGGACCTGCACGCGCGCGAACATGCCGGGCGTGAACAATGCCTGTTCGTTCTTCAGGACGGCGCGGCCGCGGATGGTCCCGGAGCTGCGCTCGACCACGTTGTCGACGAAGTCCATCGTGCCTTCATGGCTGAAAGTCTGCTCGTCCAAGAGCCTGAGCGCGACCTTGGCCCCCCCGCCCCGCTCGGCGATGTCCTTGGCGCCGGTGCCGAGCCGCATGTAGCGGAGATAGGAGGCTTCATCGAAGGTGAACTCGAAGCGTATCGGATTGGTCGACACGATGGTGGCGAGCAGCGTCGTGCTGCCGCTGGTGCCGCCGGTCACCAGGTTTCCGGGCGAGACCCGGCGGTCGCCGATGCGGCCGGCGATCGGTGCGCGCAGCTCGGTGAATTGCAGGTCGAGCTCGGCCTGCCGCACCGCCGCCTCGTTCGCCGCCACCGAGGCGTCGGCGACGCGCTTGGCCTGCGTGCGCTGGTCGAAAACCTGCTCCGTGATGGTGCGGTCGCGCACCAGCTGGGAAGCGCGATTGAGGTCGCTCTGGGTGAAGGTCTGGTTGGCGCGCGCCTGCGCCAGCGTCGCCCGCGCCTGCTCAAGCGAGGTCATGAACGGACGGCGGTCGATGGTGAACAGCAGGTCTCCCGCCTTCACCAGCTGGCCGTCCTGGAAATGGACCTCGGCGAGGTAGCCGGAAACGCGCGAGCGGATCTCGACCGCGTCCACCGCCACGAAGCGGCCGACATATTCGTCGCGGTCGACGATGGTGCGCTTACTGGGAGTCGCTACCGTCACGGCTGGCGGCGGCGGCGCGGCCGCCGGCTTCTGCGCCTCCCCGCATCCGGCGAGCGCGAATGTCGCCAACAAAACCGGGCCGATGAGGCGGAACAAGCGGGATACCGCCATGGAAAGCTGCCTGCAAGCGTGGGTGGAGGCCGGAGGTATATGGGACCCTGCCCGACGAACGCAATGTCACCGGCGGGGCACAGCTGCGGGTCAGTTTGTCCCTGCAAGCCGCCGCGGCGGCATCACGGCTTCATTTGGCGCAGCAGCGCGCGGGCGCGCGGCCCCAACGCGAGCGCCAAGGCGCCGCCGTACAGCAGGGCGGCGAAGCCCGCGAGCGTCAGCAACGTTGCGACTTCGGCCAATCGCCCGCCTGCGAAAATATGCGCAACCGGTTGCTCAGCCAGCCACAGCGCGAGCGCGAGCACCACCCCGATACCTGCGAGCACCAGGACCGAACGCTTGAGCGCCGCGTCGGTTCTCAAGAAACCGGCGCGCCATGCCAGCCAGCCCACCAGCGCGACGTTGATCCAAGCTCCGATGGAAGTGGCAAGCGCCAGCCCGATCTGCGCAAGCGGCCCCATCAGCAGGATCTTGAAAGCGATATTGACCGCCACGGCGGTAAGCGAGGCCTTGACAGGAGTGGCGGTGTCGCCGCGGGCGAAGAATGTCGCGACCATGCTGCGGATGAGCACGAACGGAACGAGCCCGATCGCGTAGGCACGGAGCGTGGCGCCCGCCGCCGCTGCGTCGGCGGCCGTGAAAGCGCCGCGCATGAACAGCGCCCGCATGATCAGCTCCGGCACCGCCAGGAAGCCGACGAGGAACGGCAGCGCCAATATCAGCGTCAGCTCGATCGCGCGGTTCTGCGCATGGCGGGCGCCCGCCTCGTCGCCGCCTGCGATGCGGCGGGCGAGGTCCGGCAGCAGGACCGTACCGGCGGCGATGCCGATAACGCCGATCGGCAGCTGGTTGAGCCGGTCGGCGTAATACAG
>DASWSO010000670.1:0-4649 GCA_036402635.1 Xanthobacteraceae bacterium | reverse complement strand
CCATCCGTTGAGTCGAAATGCGCGTCGTCATTGCCGGCTTGGCGGGCAATCCATGAAGCACGCGTAGCCCGGATCGAGCGAAGCGCAATCCGGGCGGAACGCTCGAGCCCGGCCCGGATTACGCTACGCTCCATCCGGGCTCCATACGCCCAAAAAGAAAGGCCCCTTGCGGGGCCTTTCCGATTCGCTCGCGAACGGCCTACGCAGTCTGCGCGCCCAGCACCGTGCCGGGCTCCACCTTGACGCCCGGGCCCATCGTCGACGAGACCGCGATGCGCTGCACGAAGGTGCCCTT
This sequence comes from Xanthobacteraceae bacterium, assembly GCA_036402635.1. GTDB lineage: Bacteria > Pseudomonadota > Alphaproteobacteria > Rhizobiales > Xanthobacteraceae > DASWSO01. Next base: position 4,354 of record DASWSO010000670.1, on the reverse strand, counting down.
GGCGCCGGCGGGCTTGGCCTTCTGCACCGCGTCGGCGAAGGCGCGGATATTTTCGACCAGCTTGTCCTCGGCGAACGAGGCCTTGCCGACGCCGGCGTGGATGATGCCGGCCTTCTCGACGCGGAACTCGACGGCCCCGCCTTTGGCCCCCTTCACGGCGCCGGCGACATCCATCGTGACGGTGCCGACGCGCGGGTTCGGCATCAGGCCGCGCGGCCCGAGCACCTTGCCGAGACGGCCCACCAGGCCCATCAGGTCCGGCGTCGCGATGCAGCGGTCGAACTCGATGGTGCCGCCCTGCACGATCTCCACCAGGTCCTCGGCACCGACGATGTCGGCGCCCGCCGCCCTCGCCTCGTCCGCTTTCGGTCCGCGCGCGAACACCGCCACCCGCACGGTGCGGCCGGAGCCGTTCGGCAGGTTGCAGACGCCGCGGACCATCTGGTCGGCGTGGCGCGGGTCGACGCCCAGGTTCATCGCGACTTCGATCGTCTCATCGAACTTCGCAGTGGCGCGGCCCTTGATCAGCTTCACCGCCTCGTCGAGCGGATAGAGCTTCACCCGGTCGATGCCTTCGCGCGCGGCGCGCGTGCGCTTTCCGTGCTGTGCCATGACCGTTATTCCCTCACCTCGAGGCCCATCGAGCGTGCGGAGCCTTCGATCATCTTCATTGCCGATTCGACGCTCTGGCAGTTGAGATCTTTCATCTTCTGCTGCGCGATGTCCTTGACCTGGTCGCGCGTGACGGAGCCGATCGCCCCGCGGCCCGGCGTCTTGGCGCCGCTCTGGATATTGGCCGCCTTCTTCAGGAAGAACGACACCGGCGGCGTCTTCATCTCGAAGGTGAACGAACGGTCCTGGTAGACGGTGATCACCACCGGAATCGGCGTGCCCTTCTCCAACTGCTGGGTCTGCGCGTTGAACGCCTTGCAGAACTCCATGATGTTGAGACCGCGCTGACCGAGCGCCGGCCCGATTGGCGGCGACGGGTTGGCGCTGCCCGCCGGCACCTGCAGCTTGATGTAACCTGTGATCTTCTTTGCCATCGACTACTCCTTAATGGCGGCCGCGGCGGCCGTTCCGGATCTGCGTGGTGCGGTTTCCTGGCGGTTGGCGGCCGCCATCCCCTCCCACGCGCTCTCTTCCCCCTCCCGCAAGCGGGAGAGGTGAAGCACTACAGTTTCTCGACCTGGCCGAACTCCAGCTCGACCGGCGTGGCGCGCCCGAAGATCGACACCGCCACCTTCACGCGCGAGCGGCCTTCGTCGACTTCCTCGACCACGCCGTTGAAGGAGGCGAACGGCCCGTCCGACACGCGCACCTGCTCGCCCACTTCGAACATCACCGACGGCTTCGGCCGCTCGATGCCTTCCTGCACCTGGGACAGGATGCGCTGCGCCTCGGCCTCCGAGATCGGCATCGGCTTGTTGTCGCTGCCGAGGAAGCCGGTGACCTTCGGCGTGTTCTTGATCAGGTGGTAGGCCTCGTCGGTGAGGTCCATCTTCACCAGCACGTAGCCCGGAAAGAACTTGCGCTCGGCGTCGACCTTGCGGCCGCGGCGCACCTCCACGACCTTCTCCTTCGGGACCATGATCTCGTCGAACAGGTCGGCGAGCCCGCGCTGCTTCGCCTGCTCGCGAATGGAGTCCGCCACCTTGTTCTCGAAATTCGAGTAGGCGTGGACGATGTACCAGCGTTTCGCCATGACTGCCGTCAATCCCACTTCAGCTCCCGATTCCGAGCACCAGGGTGACGGCAAACCGGATCAGTTGGTCGGCGATCAGGAAGAACACCGACGAGAGCGCCACCATGACGAAGACCATCGCCGTCGTGATCGCAGTCTCGCGCCGGGTCGGCCACGTGACCTTCTCGGTCTCGGTGCGGACTTCCTGCAGAAACTTGAAGGGGCTGATCTTGGCCATCTAACGCCTGTGAAAAGGCAATATCCCCCTGCCGGACGCATGTCCCGTCAGGACCGTCGGCGGAGGGCATGAAGTTAAGTTGCTTGTCGCCGCACCCGGCACCGCGTCAACATTACGACCATGACGGGGGGTGCTTGAGGCCGCTGAAATACGGGTTCGGCACCCGCCGGTCAAGTGCCGCGCCCCTTTACTCGCCCGCAGGCCGGCCGTAGCCGCTGGCAGGAGTGGAGGGACTCGAACCCCCAACCCCCGGTTTTGGAGACCGGTGCTCTAGCCAGTTGAGCTACACTCCTACGGCGCGGCGCCTGTATACCGGGCCGGATCGGCGGCGTCGACAGGCGACGCCTGAGGCAGGCGACGCTTGAACAGATGACTTGGAGCGGGTGAAGGGAATCGAACCCTCGTCATCAGCTTGGAAGGCTGTTGCTCTACCATTGAGCTACACCCGCAACCGAAGCATTTTCCGACAAACGGCGCGTGACGTTCCGACAAAAGAGAACGAACATTGTCGGGGCGAGCATGTCCGGTCGCGGCAACCTGTCCTTGGTGGAGGGGGTTGGATTCGAACCAACGTAGGCTAAGCCAACGGATTTACAGTCCGTCCCCTTTAACCACTCGGGCACCCCTCCGGATTCCCGCCTCTGCAGGCGAGAAAAGACAAAGGAAGCACCGCGTCAGCGGGGCTCCCCGTGCGGTCCGTGTTATGGTGACGGGGTCGGAAGGTGTCAACCTGAAACGAACCCGCGAATCGGGTCGGTCCGCCGACGCCGCACGCACTCTCGCTCCAGCACCCATGCCCGAACGCGATCCTCCCGCCAACGCGCGAACGTCCTCCCGCAAGCCGCCGCGCTTCAAGCCGCAGCGGCGCGAAGGGGCGCGCCCGCGCATCGCCCCGCCGGGCCGCGTTCCGGCGGATACCGCCCTGCTCTACGGCTGGCACACGGTGCAGGCCGCGCTCGCCAATCCCGCGCGGCGGATCCGCCGCCTGCTCGCCACCGAGAACGCGCTTCGCCGCCTCCGGGAGGAAGGCGAGCCGCTTCCGATCGAGCCGGAACTGGTGCGGCCGGACGCGATCGCGGCCCGGCTCGGGCCGGATGCCGTGCATCAGGGACTCTTGGCCGAGGCCGATCCCCTGCCCTCGCCCGACCTCAGCGAGATCGAGCCGTCGGGCGTCGTGCTGGTGCTCGACCAGATCACCGACCCGCACAACGTCGGCGCCATCCTGCGTTCGGCGGCGGCGTTCGACATCCGCGCGGCGGTGACCACCGCCCGGCACAGCCCGGAGGCGACCGGGGTGCTGGCGAAATCGGCCTCCGGCGCGCTTGAGCACGTGCCGCTGGTGACCGTGACCAACCTCGCGCGCGGGCTCGAGGCGCTGCGCGAAAACGGGTTCCTGCTGGTCGGGCTCGACAGCGAGGGCACCGAGGATCTCGCCAGCGTCGCGCTGCGGCAACCGGTGGCGCTGGTGCTCGGCGCCGAGGGCAAGGGCTTGCGTCAGCTGACGCGCGCCACCTGCGACGTGGTGGCGCGCCTCGACCTGCCGGGAGCGATCAAGAGCCTGAACGTGTCGAACGCGGCCGCGCTGGCGATGTATCTGGTGACGACCCGGAGCGCGTCGTCAGCGCCGCCTGGTCAGTAGCGGTAGGCCGGACCGTAGGCCCAGCGGGTGCGCACCGACGTGACCGGCGCGGCACGACCGTAGACCCGCAAGGCGGGGCGGCGGTGGCGGTATCGTGGGCCGTAACCGTACGGGGCCGGATACACCGCATAGGCCGGGTAGACGTACGGATGCACCTCGATTTCGGCCGGCGGCATGGTCGGTTCCGCGTACGAGAGCACGGTCTCCGGATAGCTCGGGCCCTGGTCGACACGGAAAACCGGCAGCACCGGCGGCAGATAGGTGACGCGCTGGCGGACGACCAGCGGCGGTGCCGCGACCAGCGGCGCGCAGTCGCACGGCGGCGCCCAACGCGCGGCGCGGGCGGGCACGTAGATCTCGGCCGCGGTTGCGGACGTCGCGACCCCCAGCAAGGCCGCCGACGCGATCAACAGATGAGCGGGTGCTCGGGTCATCAGACGCTCCTTTCTCGGTTCGCTCCAGGAACCTGCATCAGCGCCGATACGGCGCCTTCCGGCGGATTGTGTGCGGCGCCACAACCACCTCGGGCGGGTTGAACGGCGGATAGACGGTGACCGGCCCGGGTGCCGATTCGGTGCCCCACGACCGGTAGAAAGTCGCGGCCGGCCGCGGCAGCCTGCGTCCGGGCGGCGGCTCGACCTCATGGCGGCCGAGCCGCGGCGGGTGACCGGCCGCCGGCAGGTACGCGCTCGGATGCCAAGTGCGGCCGGTCACGAGCACGGGCCCCGGCTCGAAGTATTTCGGCACGCCCGGCCGATCCAGCCCGCGCTCGCCGAACACCACCGCCCCGGTG
>DASWSO010000669.1:0-2745 GCA_036402635.1 Xanthobacteraceae bacterium | reverse complement strand
CCGGCGCTATGGCTCTCCGACGGCTGGGCGGTGGTGCAGACCGAGGGCTGGCAGGCGCCCGGCCATTGGCGCGCGGTCGACGGCGGGTGGGCCAGCCTGACGCTCGGCGGGCTCAAGCCGGTCGATCCGGCAGCGCCGGTCTGTCACGTCAGCTACTACGAGGCCGACGCGTTCGCGCGCTGGGCCGGCAAGCATCTGCCGACCGAGTTCGAATGGGAGGCCGCGGCGAATGCAGGCGCACTCGCGAATGCATTCGGTATCGTTTGGCAGTGGACACGGAGTTCCTATTCGCCCTATCCGGGCTATCGAGCGGATGAAGGCGCGCTCGGCGAGTACAACGGCAAGTTCATGATCAACCAGATGGTGCTGCGCGGCTCTTCGCTCGCAACGCCCGAAGGTCATTCGCGCGCCACCTACCGCAACTTCTTCTATCCGCCGCACCGCTGGCAGTTCACCGGCCTGCGGCTCGCGTCCTATGACGAGCCGATCACGAGAGTCCCATGAGTGCACAAGTGGCATTGCAGCGTTTCGCGCCCGACCGCACCGGCTTTGCCCGCGACGTGGTGGAGGGGCTCACCCACACGCCGAAGCGCGTGCCGCCGAAATACTTCTACGACGCGGAAGGCTCGCGGCTGTTCGACCAGATCACCGAGCAGCCGGAATACTACCCGACCCGTAGCGAGCTCGCGATCCTGCAATCGGAAGCGCCGTCGATCGCCGCCATGTTCCCGCCCGGCGCGGCGCTGATCGAGTTCGGCATGGGCAGCAGCCAGAAGGCGCGGCTCCTGCTCGATGCGGCGAAAACGCTCGCCGCCTATGTGCCGGTCGACATCGCGCCCGAGAGCCTGCACCGGGAATCGCTGGCGGTGGCGGCCGACTATCCGAAGCTCGCGGTGCTGCCGGTGGTCGCCGACTTCACCCAGAAGTTCGAGCTGCCGCGCGAGATCGACGGCAAGCCGCGGGTCGGCTTCTTTCCCGGTTCCACCATCGGCAATTTCGAGCCCTACGAGGCGACGCGCTTCCTGCAACGGGCCGCGACGGTGCTCGGAGAAGGCGCGCTGCTGATCGTCGGCGTCGACCGCATCAAGGACAGCCGCATCCTCAACGCCGCCTACAACGATGCGCGCGGCATCACGGCGGCGTTCAACCTCAACCTGCTGACGCGCATCAACCGCGAGATCGGCGGCAACTTCCGGCCGGAATGCTTCGAGCACCACGCCTTCTTCAACCGCCAGCTCCACCGCATCGAGATGCACCTCGCCAGCCTGAAGCGGCAGAAGGTGCGGGTGGACGGCGAGAGCGTCGACTTCCGCGCCGGCGAGACCATCCACACCGAGAACAGCTATAAATATTCTCCCGAATCGTTCGGCGCGCTCGCCCGCGGCGCCGGCTGGAAACCGGCCGCCATCTGGTCCGACCCGGAGCAGTATTTCTCGGTGCACGCGCTGACCGCGGAGCCGCTCGCGCGGCGCTGACCCTGATTGGCTATGACGCCGTTGGCGTGGTGCCATGCCTCCGGGAGGGTGGCCGCGCGCTGTCCGGACGCGCAACCGCGAGGGGGCCGCGATGCTGGAGGAATTCCGCAAGTTCGTGATCCGCGGCAATGTCGTCGACCTCGCGGTTGGCGTCATCATCGGCGCGGCGTTCAGCAAGATCGTCGAGTCGCTGGTGGGCGACGTGTTCATGCCGCTGCTCGGTGCGGTGAGCGGCGGGCTCGACTTCTCCAACTACTTCATCCCGCTGTCGCGCGCGGTGACGGCCGACACGCTCGCCGAGGCGCGCAAGCAGGGCGCCGTGCTCGCCTACGGCAACTTCATCACGGTGGCGATCAACTTCATGATCGTCGCCGCCTGCCTGTTCGCGACCGTGAAGGTCATCAACCAGCTGCGCCACCAGGAAGCGCAGAAGCCGGCGCCGCCGCTGACCAAGACCGAGGCGCTGCTGCAGGAGATCCGCGACGTGCTGGCCCGCCGCAGCGATGCGCAGGGCTGAGCGGACGGCTTTCACCGCAGCGCGCAAGGGCGCATAAACCACGGCCGTGAGCGCGCCTGAACCGAAGCCCGGAAAAATCTCCGATCTGATCCGCATGGCCGAGACGCTGCTGATCGGCGGCGCCGGAGCGGCCACGCTCGGGCTCGCCGGCGTGCCGGCCGGCTGGCTCTCGGGCGCGATCGTGGCGGTTTCGATCGCCGCGCTGGCGGGCCGTCCGGTGCGCCTGCCCGACCCGCTGGCGCGCGTCACCTTCGTCATTATGGGGATCTCGCTCGGCGCCGCGGTGACGCCGGAAACGGTCGCCGGCATGGCGATCTGGCCGCTCAGCCTGGCGGTGCTCGGCGTCGGCATGGTGGCGCTGACGGCGTCGGTCGCGTTCTATCTCAGCTATGTGCACGGCTGGGACCGCGCCTCGGCGCTGTTCGGCTCGTTCCCGGGCGCGCTCGCCACCACGCTGGTGCTGGCGATCGAGAACGGCGCCGACGTGCGCGCGGTCGCGGTGGTGCAGACCGTGCGGGTGGCGGCGCTCGCCGTGCTGCTGCCGGCGGGATTGACCGCGTTCGGCTTTGCCGGGACGCCATTCACCGGCGCCGGCGCGGGCGCCGCGATCGAGCCCGGCCCGCTGGCGCTGCTGGTCGGCGTTTCAACGGCGGCGGCGCTGGCGGCGCACTGGCTGCGGTTTCCCGGCGGGCTGATGTTCGGCGCGATGCTCGCATCCGCCCTGCTGCACGGCACCGGCTGGGTGCACGTGAC
>DASWSO010000668.1:0-3674 GCA_036402635.1 Xanthobacteraceae bacterium | reverse complement strand
CAATGAGCTCGAGCTCGCCGTGCTCAATCTGGCGGTGAATGCGCGCGACGCTATGCCGGAGGGCGGCGCGCTGACGCTGCGGCTGCGGCCGGCGCGGCTGAACGGGGAGGCGCGCACCGGCGGCATTGTGGGCGATTTCATCGCGCTGGAAGTCTCCGACACCGGCGCCGGCATCCCGGCCGACGTGCTGCCGCGCGTATTCGAGCCGTTCTTCACCACCAAGGAATTCGGCAAAGGAACCGGCCTGGGACTGAGCCAAGTGTACGGTTTCGCGCAGCAGTCCGGCGGCACCGTGACGCTGAGCAGCGCGCTCCAGCAGGGCACCACGGTCACGCTCTACCTGCCGCGCTCGGCCGAAGCTCCGAAGGCGGAGGACGCTGCCGTCGCCCGCGAGGACGCCGCCGCGATTTCCCGCAGCGTGCTGCTGGTCGAGGACAATCCGGACGTCGCCGAGGTGACCACCGCCTATCTGCAGCAGATCGGGCACGAGGTGGTGCACGTGCTCGGAGCCCAGCAGGCGCTCGAGCGGCTGCACGCCCAGGGCGCGATCGGGCTCGTGATTTCCGACATCCTGATGCCTGGAGGCATGAGCGGCGTGGAGCTCGCGCGCACGATCCGCACGCGCTTCCCGCACATTCCGGTGCTGCTGGTGACCGGCTACGCCAGCAGCGCCCAGGAGGCGGTCGCGCAGGACTTCATGGTGCTGCAGAAGCCGTTCGACCAGGAAGCCCTCGCCAACGCCCTGCGCGCCATCATCGAGCACCATCTGCGCCGGACCGCGGCGGCGCGTCCGGTGGCGCAGGCCAGCTAGGCCCCGCGACGCTTGCTTTCCGCACCCGCAGCGTCGATATAACCGGCGGGAGGTTGGCGGTGGACGAGCCACTCGCCAACCGGGTCAGGTCCGGAAGGAAGCAGCCCTAACGAGCTCCGGTTCGGGTCGCTCGTCAGCCTCCCACCCGCATTCACGCGGCAGCGCCCGGCGGGCTGCGCAGGGCGACCGCCAGGGGGCGGGCATCGCCGCCCCACCCGGGTCCGCAAAATCTCAGCGATTGCGCACGCCGCCTCGCGGTGCTTTGAAAAGACCGCCACGATCTTGGACCCCCTATGAGCGACGCCGCATTTCAGGGTCTCGCGCTCGACCTTCCGGCCGCCGCTCCGGCGAGCTACCGCGTGCTCGCGCGCAAGTACCGTCCCACCACCTTCGACGACCTGATCGGCCAGGAGGCGATGGTGCGGACGCTCACCAACGCATTCGAAACCGACCGCATCCCGCAGGCCTGGATCCTCACCGGCGTGCGCGGCGTCGGCAAGACCACCACCGCCCGCATCCTCGCCCGGGCCTTGAACTACCAGACCGCCGACGTCACCGCGCCCTCGATCCGCATGCCGGCGCTCGGCGTGCATTGTCCGGCGATCATCGAGAGCCGCCACGTCGACGTGATCGAGATGGACGCCGCCTCCCATAACGGCGTCGACGACATCCGGCAGATCAACGACGCGGTGCGCTACGCCCCGGCCAGCGCCCGCTACAAGGTCTACATCCTCGATGAAGTGCACATGCTGTCGGGCCAGGCGTTCAACGCGCTGTTGAAGACGCTGGAAGAGCCGCCGCCGCATGTGAAGTTCGTGTTTGCAACCACCGAGATCCGCAAGGTTCCGATCACGGTGTTGTCGCGGTGCCAGCGCTTCGATCTGCGGCGGGTGGACGCCGGCGTGCTGGCGCAGCATCTGGCCAATATCTGTGCCGCCGAAGCCGTGCAGGCCGAGCCGGAAGCGTTGGCGTTGATCGCGCGCGCGGCCGAAGGCTCGGTGCGCGACGCGCTGTCGCTGCTCGACCAGGCGATCGCGCACGCCGCCGGCCCGGTGCAGGCCGAGCATGTGCGGGCGATGCTGGGGCTCGCCGACCGCGGCCGCATCATCGATCTGTTCGACGCGCTGATGCGCGGGGATGCGGCGGCGGCGCTGCAGGAGCTGCGCGAGCAATACGAGATCGGCGCCGATCCGGCGGTGTCGCTGATGGATTTGGCCGAGTACACGCATTTCGTCACCCGCATCAAGATCGTGCCTTCGGTGGCGGACGACCGCGCCTATGCCGAGGTCGAGCGCACGCGCGGGCGGGCCTGCGCGGCGGCGCTCTCGATGCGCGTGCTCTCCCGCACCTGGCAGATGCTGCTGAAGGGGATCGCGGAGGTGCAGAACGCGCCGAAGCCGCTGGCGGCGGCCGAGATGGTACTGGTGCGCATCGCCTATGCGGCGGAACTGCCGGCGCCCGAGGACGTGATCCGCTCGCTCAATGGCGACGGCGCGGCTGCCGCACCGCGCCCCGCGTCCGCGCCAACCCCCAGCGCTGCTCCGGTCGCGCGGGCAAGCGTGGAGCCGCTGGCGCGCGGAGGCGCCCAGCCGGCGCTGGCACGCCGCGATCCGGCTCCCGCTCCGGCGCCACGTGCGCAAGCCATGCCCGACCCCTCGGCGGCACCGCGCGCGCTCACCCGCTTCGAGCACGTCATCGCGCTTGCCGGCGAGAAGCGCGACCTGATGACCAAGGCGGCGCTCGAGCGGGACGTGCGGTTCGTCAGCATGGAAGACGGCCGGCTCGAGATCGCGCTGCAACCGAGCGCCTCCAAGGCGCTCGCGACCGATCTCACGCGCAAGCTTTCGGACTGGACCGGCCGCCGCTGGATGGTGGTGGTTTCGGCCGAGCAAGGCGTGCGCACGGTGCGCGAGCAGACCGAAGAGCGCCGGCAGGAGGTTCGCCAGGGCGTGCAGGCTGATCCGCTGGTGCAGGCGGTGCTGACGCGGTTCCCGGGCGCCGAGATCGTGGGCGTGCATCTGCGCGGCGAGCCGGCGGCGGCGGACCTGCCGCTAGCTGGGGACGACGTGCCGCCGCCTCCGGACGAGGCAGACGACGACCTCTGATCCGGCGCATTGCGGCTGCGGTCGGACAATCCATCTAACGGACCACAAACGACGCACGCCGGCGGCTTGAGGAGGATCGAATGGCGGATTTCCTGGGGATGATGAAGCAGGCCGCGCAGCTGCAGTCGAAAGTGCAGGCGCTGCAGGCGGAGCTGGAAGCGAGCGAGGTGGAAGGCGTCGCCGGTGGCGGCCTGGTATCGGTCAAGCTGACCGCCAAGGGCGACCTCAAGGCCGTGTCGATCGATCCGTCGCTGCTCAAGCCCGACGAGAAGGACATCGTCGAGGACCTGCTGGTCGCCGCGCATGCGGAAGCGCGCCGCAAGGCGGAGGCGCTGATGCAGGAGAAGATGAAGGACCTCACCGGCGGCCTGCCGCTGCCGCCCGGCCTGAAGCTGTTCTAGATCGCGTCACTCCGGACGGCTTCGCAAGCGCTCGGCGTCCGGAATGACGCGGACGAATGCTACCGCGGGGCGCGCTTCGCCAGGATCCGCTGCAGCGTGCGGCGATGCATGTTGAGCCGCCGCGCCGTTTCCGACACGTTGCGGGCGCACAGCTCGTAGATGCGCTGGATGTGCTCCCAGCGCACCCGGTCGGCCGACATCGGGTGCTCGGGCGGCGACGGCTTCTGTCCTTCCAGCGCCAGCAGCGCCGCGATCACGTCGTCGGCGTCCGCCGGCTTGGCCAGATAGTCGACGGCGCCGAGCTTCACGGCATTCACCGCGGTGGCGATGTTGCCGTAGCCGGTGAGCACGATCGCG
>DASWSO010000667.1:0-5915 GCA_036402635.1 Xanthobacteraceae bacterium | reverse complement strand
TGCCGACAAGGGCGCCGACGGTCTCCAGCGCTTCGCGGATCCGCACCACGGTGACATGCGGAAACTCGGTCGCCAGCGCCTTCACCACGGCCAGTTCCTGCTCGGTGGTCGAAGCGCCCTGATAGGTCAGCGTCGCGATCGACGTGTGCGGCGCGCCGCGGAAGGCCGATGGCGAATAGACGAACACGAAGTTGATGCCGAGCGACTGCCAGTCGACCGTCCGCAGGTTGGCGACCGTCGCGGTGATATTCCGGCCGAGCACGTTCACGGTGACGGTGTCGCCGCGCTTGAGGCCGATGCCGTCGGCGATGCGTTTTTCCAGTGAGACGAGCGGCGGACCGGCATAATCCGGCTTCCACCAGCTGCCGGCGACCAGTCGCGAGCCTTCCGGCGGCTTGTCGGCGTAGGTGATGCCGCGGTCGCCTTGCAGCGCCCAGGCCGCCTGCGGGGATGCGGTGACCGCGCTCGCCGGCGTATCCTTCACCGCCGTGATCCGGCCGCGCAGCATCGGCACCAGGTCGAGCGCGGCGCCCGGGGCCTGTCGGGCAACGAACTCCTGCAGCCGCGGCACGTCGTTCTGCTGGATGTCGAGCAGGTAGAACGCCGGCGCGCGCTCCGGCAGCGCGGCGGTGAACTGGCGGCGAAGGTTGCTGTCGATCAGCGTGACGGTCACCAGCAGCGCGAGACCGAGGCCAAGCGACAGCACCACCGTGGGCGTCAGCGCGCCCGGACGGTGGATGTTGGTGACCGCGAGCCGGACGATGGTGGAACGCGCGCGAGGCATCGCTCGGGCGGCGACCATCAGCAGCCAGGCGATGCCGCGCAAGCCGACCAAAACGACGAACGCGGCAGCGACGAAGATCAGCGCGATCTTGCGGTCGAAGGCGGTAAACACCGCCAGCGCAACCAGGCTCGCGATCGCGAGCGCACTCGCCAGCAGGTAGCGGCGGCGCGGCCAGCGGCGCGCCGGCGCCACATGGTCGCGGAACAGCGAAGAGACCGGCACGTCGTGGGCGCGGCCGAGCGGCCACAGGCCGAACGCCAGCGCCGTCAGCAGCCCGTAGGCGACGGCGAGGGCGAGTTCGTCCGGATACACGGCCGGATCGAGCGGCAGCGGGACGATGGCGCCGAGCGCGCCCGCGACCGCAAATGGCAGCAGCGCGCCCGCCGTCGCGCCGAGGGCGGCGGCGGCACCGGCAAGCAGCAGCACCTGCGTCAGATAGATCGCGACCACGATCGTGCCTGAGGCACCGAGCGCCTTCATGGTCGCGATCACGTCGCGCTTGCGCTCCACATAGCTCTTTACGGCGTTGGCCACCCCGACGCCGCCGACCAGCAGCGCGGTCAGCCCGACTAGCGTGAGGAACTGCATGAAACGCTCGATGTTGCGTTCGAGCTGCGGCGCAGCATTGAACCGCGTGCGCGCTTCCCAGCCGGCCTGCGGGAATGCCGACTGCGATCCCGCGACCAGCGCGTCCATTGCTTCGTCGCTGGCGGCGTTCTCGGGCAGCCGCAGCTTGTAGGTCCAGCGGTGCAGGCTGCCGGGCTGCAGCAGGGAGGTGGCGCGCAGGGCCGCTTCGCTCACCAGCAGCCGCGGGCCGAATGCGATTCCGCCCGACAGCCTGTCCGGCTCGTTCTGCAGGACCGCGCGGATCTCGATCTTGGCCGACCCGACCGACACGCGGGCACCGAGCGGCAGCGACAACCGTGCCAGCAGCGCCGGGTCGGCCGCGGCTCCGAACACGCCGTCGCGCTCGGCCAATACGGCGGCGAGCGGCATCCCAGGCTCCAGGCCGAGCGTGCCGAACAACGGGTAGGCGGCATCCACCGCCTTCAGCTCGACCAGGGCCGAACGCGTGTCGTCGGTCCGCACCATGGCCCGCATAGTCGCGGTGGCCGACAAGGCGCCCTTGGAGGCGAGATGCTCCCGTTCCGCCGCCGTCGCTTCGCGGTTGATGAGCGCGAAGGCGATGTCTCCGCCCAGGATGGTGCGACCTTCCCGGTCCAGTCCCTCGGTAAGGCTGCGGGCGAACGATCCCACTGCCGCGATCGCCATCACGCCGAGCGCGATGCAGGCGATGAAGACCGCAAATCCGCGCACCCCGCCGCGCAGTTCGCGCGCAACCAGCCGCAAGATCAGCGCGACCGAGCCTTTGCCCGCTTTGCCGGCGATGAAGGCGCTCATGCCGGAGCAGGCTCGCTCGGCTGCCGTGCCTCGACGCTACCCGAGCGCAACCGCACCACCCGGTCGCAGCGTGCCGCCAGGGCCGTGTCATGGGTCACCAGGACAAGGGTGGTTTGGCGTTCGCGATGGCCGGCGAAGATGAGGTCGATGATCCGCTGCCCGGTGGCTTCGTCGAGATTGCCGGTCGGCTCGTCCGCAACCAGGATCGCCGGATTGGGTGCGAGCGCGCGCGCGATGGCGACCCGCTGCTGCTCGCCGCCGGAGAGTTGCGCCGGGTAATGAGAAAGCCGCTCCGCGAGCCCCACCGCGGCAAGTTCCGCGGCCGCACGCTCGAAGGCGTCCGGCGCGCCCGCGAGTTCCAGCGGAATAGCCACGTTCTCCAGCGCCGTCATGGTCGGGATGAGGTGAAAAGACTGGAAGACAATTCCCACATGGCGGCCGCGGAAACGCGCCAGGGCGTCCTCGTCCAGCTGGTCCAGGGCCGTTCCGGCGACAGTCACGCTGCCGGAATCGGCGCGCTCCAGGCCCGCCATCACCATCAGCAGTGTCGACTTGCCGGAACCGGACGGACCAACCAATCCGATCGCCTCACCTTGGCCAATATGGAGGCTGATGTCCCGCAGGATGTGCACCCTGGCTGCACCGCGGCCGAGTGCGAGATTGACGCCCGAGAGAGCGATGGCGGGACCCTGTGGCGCGATGCTGGAGAGATCGTTCATGCGAATGTTGCGTTCCGGCGCCGGTCGGCGGACGACGGCGCAATCGGCCTCATATTGGGTCGCCGGGGCGACGTTCCAGGGCCGCCGCGACTTCATGGCGTCGCTGATTGCGGCAGGCACCTCGCTCTGGCTGGGGGCTGGGGCACCTGCGGCGCGAGCCGCGGAGGCGCCGATCCGGGTGGTCGCGCTCGGCGATTCGTTGACTGCCGGCTTCGGTTTGCCGGCAGAGGACTCGTTCGCAGCCAAGCTGCAGGCGGCGCTGCGGGCGAACGGCCACGCGGTCGAAATCAACAATGCCGGGGTCTCCGGCGACACCACGACCGGCGGCCTTGCCCGCCTTGAATGGTCGGTACCGGAAGGAACCGAGGCCGTAATCCTGGAACTCGGCGCGAACGACGCCTTGCGCGGGCTCGACCCGGACGTGACCCGCCGCGCCCTCGACGAGATCATGCGGCGCCTCACGGCGCGCAGCATTCCGGTGCTGCTGTGCGGAATGCTGGCTCCGCCGAACCTGGGCACGGAATACGAGCAGCGGTTCAACAGCATCTTCCCGGACTTGGCCGAGACGTATCGGGCCTCGCTGTACCCGTTCTTCCTGCAGGATGTGGCCGGACTGGCCGAATTGAACCAACGCGACGGCCTGCACCCCACCGCGGCCGGCATCGATATCATCGTCCGCAACATCCTGCCGCAGGCCGAGCAGTTGATCGCCAAGGCGCGCGAGCGGCGAAACGGCTGAGCCTGGCACGTTGCCGCCCTGGGCGAAACCGCCCATTCTGGCCTCTACTCCCGATTCCGGGGGTCGGTTTCCTTCCCAGCGAGACCCCGATGCCGCGTCTGTTTACCGGCCTCGAACTGCCAGCCGAAGTCGGCGCTGAGCTCGCGATGCTGCGCGGTGGGCTGCCCCGCGCCCGCTGGGTGGAGCCGGAGAACTACCACATCACCTTGCGTTTCATCGGCGACGTGGACGATCGCGTCGCGCACGAGATCGGCTCGATGCTCGACCAGGTGAACCGGCACGGGTTCGAATTGCGGCTGGACGGTTTGACCTCATTCGGCGGGCGCAAGCCCCGCGCCGTCGTGGCGGCGGTGCCGAACGTCCCGGCGCTCATCGAACTGCAGGCCGAGCACGAGCGCATCATGCAGCGCATCGGGCTGGAGCCGGAAGGCCGCAAATACACCCCGCACGTGACGCTGGCGCGGCTGCGCGATTCGTCGAGCCGGCAGGTCGCCGACTACCTGGCAGAACGCGGGCCTTACCGCTCCCCCAGCTTCCCGGTTGGGCGGTTCGTCCTGTTCTCGGCCCGAGCCTCGGTCGGTGGCGGCCCGTACCTGGTCGAGGCCGCCTATCCGCTGGGCGCGTAGGCTGCGGGGCGGCCGCTATGCTTTTTTAAGGCGCCGCATTATCTGATGGACGACAAACAGCCGGAGGCGCCGATGGCGCGCGACCGCAGCGCGGCCTGGGACGACGTGGAGCTCGACGCCGGCGCGCCCGAAGCAGTCGGGCGTGACGAGCGGATCGTGCGGCGTGGGTTCTGGGCCAAGCTGCGCCGGGTCGTCGCGCGCCTGCCGTTTGCCGAAGACTTGCTCACCGCCTATTACTGCGCGTTCGATCGCGACACCCCGCTGCAGGTGAAGGCGGCGCTGATGGCGGCGCTCGCCTATTTCGTGCTGCCGTTCGACTTCATGCCCGACGTGATGCCGCTGCTCGGCTTCACCGACGACGCCGCGGTGCTGGCGACCGCGATCCGCATGGTGGCGGCGCATCTGCGGCCGGAGCACCGCACGGCCGCGCGCGCCGCTATCCTGCGCCAGAAGCAGGCCTGAAAGCCCGCCCGCGCCGCTAAGACCGCAACGCTCGCCTGTGATTGCCCTTGCGCGCTGCCCGCGTGTAAGGTCCCGCCCCCGCCGCAACCGGACTCCCTATGGCTCGCGATCAAGTGGACATGACGCCGATCCAATCGCGCGACGAGCTGGTCGCGTGGCTGGAAGCCGGTTGCAAGCCGAAGTCCGAGTTCCGCATCGGCACCGAGCACGAGAAGTTCCCGTTCACGGTCGGCGATCACGCGCCGGTGCCGTATGAGGGGCCGCGCGGCATCAAGGCGCTGCTCGAGGGCATGCAGATGCTGCTCGGCTGGGAGCCGATCACCGACGCCGGCAACATCATCGGCCTGCTCGACGTCACCGGCGGCGGCGCGATCTCGCTGGAACCGGGCGGGCAGTTCGAATTATCCGGCGCGCCGGTGGAAACGCTGCACCAGACCTGCACCGAGCTGCAGGCTCACCTCGCGCAGGTGCGCGAAGTCGCCGCACCGCTCGGGATTGGCTTCCTCGGCCTCGGCATGACGCCGAAATGGACGCGTGCGCAAGCGCCGGTGATGCCGAAGCGGCGTTACAAAATCATGACCGGATACATGCCTAAGGTCGGCCGTTACGGCCTCGACATGATGTACCGGACCTGCACGGTGCAGACCAATCTCGACTTCTCCTCGGAAGCCGACATGGTGAAGAAGCTACGGGTGTCGGTCGCGCTGCAGCCGGTCGCCACGGCGCTGTTTGCCAACTCGCCGTTCACCGACGGCAAGCCGAACGGGTTCCTGTCGTTCCGCTCCGAGATCTGGCGCGACACCGACAATGCGCGCGCCGGCATGATTCCCTGGGCGTTCGAGGACGGCATGGGGTTCGAGCGCTGGGTCGATTATGCGCTCGACGTGCCGATGTATTTCGTCAAGCGCGGCGACGAATACATCGACGTGGCCGGGGAATCGTTCCGCGACCTGCTGGAAGGCAAGCTGCGCTCGATGCAGGGCGAGCGCGCTACGCTGTCCGACTGGGCCAACCACCTCACCACGATCTTCCCGGAAGTGCGGTTGAAGCGCTACATCGAGATGCGGGGCTCCGACTCCGTCCCGTTGCGGATGCTGCCGGCGCTGCCGGCGTTCTGGGTCGGGCTGCTCTACGACGACGCCTCCCTCGATGCCGCCTGGCAGCTCATCAAGGACTGGAGTGCC
>DASWSO010000666.1:0-2485 GCA_036402635.1 Xanthobacteraceae bacterium | reverse complement strand
GGCGTCGACGTCGAGGCCGACGCCTGGAACGGCCTGATCGCCCCCGGCGGCACGCCCGCCGCCGTGGTCGAGCGCATCAACCGCGAGGTGGCCGAGGTGCTGAAGCAGCCCGACATCCGCGAGAAGCTCGGCACGCAGCTGATGGAGCCGATCGGCAATTCGCCGGCGCAGTTTCGCGACGCGATCCGCGCCGAGGTGAAACGCTGGGAGCCGGTGATCAAGGCCGGCAACATCAAGATCAATTAGCGTCGCCTCAAACCAGCGGGTCGTTCCGTCATTCCGGAAAGCCGCGCAGCGGCGGTCCGGACTCCATACGACCTAATTCGCCGTGATCCCGGCCGACCTGATGATGTCGCCGATGCGCTCGAAGTCGCGCGCCACCACCGCCTTGAACTCATCCGGCGTATTGCCGACCACCGTGAAGCCGCTGGCGACCGAGCGCGCGCGCACCTCCGGATCGTTGAGCGCCGAGACCGCCGACGCGTGCACGCGCTTGACCACCTCCGGCGGCGTCTTGGCCGGCAGCAGGAATCCCATCCAGGTGGTGAACTCGAACCCGTCGACGCCTGCTTCCGCCAGCGTCGGCACCTCCGGCATCAGGTCGGAGCGCTTCGTCCCCGCGCTCGCCAGCACGCGCAGCGTGCCGTTCTGGATGAACGGCTGCGCCACCGACAGCGCCGTGAACATGGTCGAGACCACACCCGAGACCACGTCGTTGAGCGCCGGGGTGGCGCCGCGATACGGCACGTGATTGAGCTTCACGCCGGTCTTCGCCATGAACAGCTCCATGGCGATGTGCTGGGCGCTGCCCTTGCCGCCGGACGAAAAGTCGATCTGGCCGGGCTTGGCTTTCGCCAGCGCCACCAGCTCGGCGACGCTTTTCGCCGGCAGCGCCGGATTGGCCACCAGCGCCCAGTCGATGGTGGCGAGCTGCGTCACCGGGGTGAAATCCTTCAGCGGATCGAACTTGGCGCTCTTGTTGAAGTGCACCGCATAGATCAGCTGGTTGTCGCCGGTTCCCAGCACCGTGTAGCCGTCCGGATCCGACCGGTTGACGCGGTCGATGCCGATCGCGCCGGATGCGCCGGTGACGTTCTCGACCACGATCGAGCGGCCGAGCTCCGCCGACATCTTGTTCGCCACCAGCCGCCCGAGAACGTCGCCGGCGCTGCCGGGAGCCAGCGGCATCACCAGGGTGATCCCGCGCGACGGGTAGTCGCTCTGCGTATGGCCGGGCGCGACCGCGCCGGCGGCGGCCAGCACCAGCGCGGCGGCCCACCTCCACACCATCGAGATCGGCGACATCACGACACCGGCGGCCAGATGCGCGTGCCCACCGTCGGCGAGCCGGGCGCGTGGATGGTGTAGCGCACCACGCGGCCGGTCCATTCCTTCGGATTGAGCGCGTGCGACTCGTGCGGCTCCTCGAAGTTCTTCATGCGCGCCTCCAGCGAGCTGAACTCGTACATCACGGCGTGCTTGGCCCAGCCGGCGATGCAGATGAGCTTGCGGCTGGCGACGCTGCCGGGCATCTGCGCCATGTGCGGCAGCCGGTACTGCGCGTACCAGCAGCCGAGGTCGAACTCCTCCTCCACGGTGCGGACGCGGAAGCTGCCCATCTGGATCGCCGGCGCCGGCGTGGTTCCGACCGGGCGCTCATGCGCGGCCGGCCCGCTCACCCGCGCCTCCTCGGAAAAGACGCCGGTGCGCACGCCCTTGCGCAGCGCCAGCATCTCGCGCGTGCGCGCATCGGCGTCGGCCTGCACCTGCAGCACCGACGGATTGAGGAAGGTGTGCGGCGACGGCGCGCCCGCCAGCATCAGGAACTGCGAGCCGGTGCCGACGTCCTCCTGCGGGCGCGTGATGATCGAGTCGCGGACCTGGTGCATCGCCGGCCCGCCGCCCTGGCTCTGGTAGTGCGCGACCCAGGCGTAGCCCGGCCGCGCCTTCAGCGCCGGCAGATACTCGCCGTGCAGCCAGCCGATGAATTTTTCCCGATCCTTGTCATCGAGGTCGTACCAGGTCGCCCAAATTCCGTTGTCCATTCCAGCCCTCTTTCATTGCGCAGCCCAGGATGCAGGTGCATCGGACGCGGTCAAGGATGTTGAGTGCTGGTTGTAGCGGCGACCCGCGCACTTGCCCGCCCCATTCATCGAAGGCGGTTGTATGCACCGAGGCTGCGGGGTATTTACCGGATTATGACGAACCGCAGGGGCGACAGCTCACCGAAGCGCGGCGGCATTCTGGCCGCGCTGCTCCGCTCGCCCCTTATCGGTTCCGGCATCGACCTGAAGCGCCTGCGAACTGACGGGCGCAAGAAGCCTACTCCCACTCGATCGTGCCCGGCGGCTTTGACGTCACGTCGTAGACGACGCGGTTGACGCCCTTCACCTCGTTGATGATGCGGGTGGCGCAGCGGCCCAGAAAGCTCATCTCGAACGGGTAGAAGTCCGCCGTCATGCCGTCGGTCGAGGTGACGGCGCGC
>DASWSO010000665.1:0-1813 GCA_036402635.1 Xanthobacteraceae bacterium | reverse complement strand
GCCAGCGCCAGCGAGATCAGCACGTTGTAGCCGGCGAGCGAGAGGCCGAGGAAGCGCCAGGCGGCCTCGTCGCAGCGCACCACCCGCGCCTGCTGCATCTGCTGCAGCAAGGTGCCGGGCCGGCCGGGTGTGAAGCCTGCGCCGGCGCAGTCCTGCGGGCCCGCCCACCAATGCCATTCGACGCCGGCGTGGTAGACGCCGAGCCCGGCGCCCCACAGCAGGATCAAGGCCGTCACCACCAGGCCGCCGATCAGCACGCGCGGCGGCGCGCCGCGGTGCGCCGCAACCGCCACCAGCGCGGCCAGAGGGATGCTCAGGTAGTACGGCCAGCGCTGCTGCAGGCAGAGCGGGCACGGCGCCAGGCCGAAGCCGTACTGGAAGATCCAGGCGCCGATCAGGGTGGCGGCCCCGGCAAGCGCGACCGCGGCCGCGGCGTGCATCGCGCGCCTGCGCCCCTCATCCACCGCGGCCGGCATCGCATTCCTGCTCGACATCGAACCCTCGCAGCGCGCGGCTGTAGAAGCCGGCTGTGGCGATTTGGCGTCGCCGGTGCGCGACGGTCTAGACCCGGCTCGCCCGGATGTGGCATCGAAGGCTCCGCTGCGGGCGTGGCGGAACTGGTAGACGCGCCGGACTCAAAATCCGGTTCTGGTGACAGAGTGTCGGTTCGATTCCGACCGCCCGCACCACAGCCTCAGGTCGCCGTACGCTTGCGGTCGGCCGTTACTTGCGCCAGCGCGGCGGCAAGCACGGCGGGACCGATCGGCTTCACCAGGTAGGCATCCATCCCGGCCTGGCGCGCCGCCTGCTCGGAGGCGCTGCCGCGGCCCGACAGGCCGATCACCGGAGTGCGTCCGGCGGCGCCCGGCAGCGCGCGCAATGCCCGCGTGGCGACGATGCCGCCCGCGCCCGGCAGCACCACGTCCATCAGCACCGCATCATATTCCCCCCCGGCCGCGGCCCGCACCGCGGCCTCGCCGCTGTCGACGAATGCGACGCTGTGGCCGAGCGCTATGGCCATCGTGTTGATGACGATGCGACCGTGCGGGTTGTCCTCGGCGCACAGCAGCCGCAGCGGCCGTGCCGCCGGACGAACTTTCGATCCGCGGCCGCGCTCGGTGCCGGCGGGATCCTTGGCGCGCGCCAGCGTCACCGTTAGCGTGAACGTGCTGCCGGCGTTCGGAACGCTTTCGACCGTGAGATCGCCGCCCATCGCGCGCGCGATCCGCCGCGCGAACACGAGCCCCAGGCCGGCACCGCCGAAACGTCCGGCCGTATTGGTCGCCTGCGAAAACGGCCGAAACAGCCGCCGCAGCTGCGGCGGCGACAGCCCGACCCCGCTGTCGGCAACCGCGAATGCGATCCTGGTGCGCCCGGCCGGGAGCCGGGTCGCCGTGACGGCGAGCCGGATCTCGCCGGCGCCGGTGAACTTCGCCGCATTGTCGATCAGGTTTTCGACCGCGGCGCGCAGCCGCACCGCATCGCCGCTCACCCGCGGCGGCAGACCGCTGGCGATCTCGGCGGCGCTGGCGAGCCCGCTCACGGCGGCGCGCGCGGCAAGCGATTGCGACAGCGCCTGCGCCAGGACCGCCGGATCGAACGTCTGTTCGCGCAGCGGCAGCTTGCGGCCGCGGGCGCGGGCACCGTCGACCACCACCGTAGTGAGGCTGGCGATGTGCGCGGCCGCGTCGGCGACCGAACGCGCCCATTGGCGCTCGCGCAGCGGCAGATCGGAGACGGCAAGCAGCTCGGAAAACGCCAAAATGCCGTTGAGCGGCGTGCGCACCTCGTGCGCGAGGGTGGCCAGGGCCAG